>JANXNS010000042.1 GCA_025353965.1 Aquihabitans sp. | reverse complement strand
CCTCGGCCAAGTCGGCGATCAGCCGGTGGTCGCTCACGACCACTCCGAGCCAAGAGCGGGTGGAGGCCACCACGCGCAACACCTCAAGGCGGTCGGCCAGCGAGGGAATGGTCACGCCGTCCTTGCCGAGTGCGTCGCGGGAAACCAACAGATCGAGGTGTACGAGGGCGCCAGCGCGAACGGCCGCTTCGGCCACGGCCAGGTGGGCGATGGTCGGCGGATTGAACGATCCGGGGTAACAGCCAATGCGGCCACCGGTGCGTGAGCGGCGTGGGTCGGCGGTTCCGGGCATGACCTGATCCTGCCTCGCCGAGGGGCGACTCGAAAGCTTTGTGCATGAATTCACAAAATCGGACGCCCTTGTGGCCACGCTTTCCTAGGGTTACGTCATGGCACGCCCGCACGTGGTGATCATCGGCGCTGGTTTCGGCGGCTTGGCCGCAGCGAAGGAGCTGGCCAAGGGGCCGGTGACGGTGACGTTGGTGGACCGCAATAACTTCCACACGTTCCAGCCCCTGCTTTACCAAGTGGCCACTTCGGGGCTGGCCAGTGCCGACGTGGCCTACGCGGTGCGGGGGCTTGTGGGCCGGGAAGAGAACCTTGCGTTCCGCCAGGCCTCCGTTATCGGCGTGGACATGGCTGCCCGCCGGCTTCATCTGCAGGGAGAGGATCATGAGGTGGGAGACCTGACGTTCGACCACCTGATCGTGGCGGCCGGTGCGACCACCAACACGTTCGGCATCCCCGGGGTGGACCACCACGGGTTCCCGCTCTACAACCTGTTCGACGCGGTACGGCTTCGAAATCACATCCTGGAGCGGTTTGAGGCCACCGACGCCCAGCCCGAGCTGATGGACGACGGATCGCTCACCTTTGTGGTCGTCGGCGGTGGTCCAACGGGCGTGGAGGTGGCCGGGGCGCTGGTCGAGTTGTTCCACAAGGTGTTGGTCCGAGACTTCAAGGGACTCGACTTGAGCCGGGCGCGGGTGCTGCTGGTGGAGATGCGAGATGAGTTGCTCGCACCCTTCAGCGAACCGTCGCGGCGCCACGCCCGTGAAACGCTTGAGGCCCGCGGGGTGGAGGTCCGAACCGGCGCGCAAGTCGCTCGGGTTCGCGCCAACAGCGTGGAATTGGCTGGCGGTGAAGTGGTGTCGGCCCACACGCTGGTGTGGGCGGCTGGCGTCCAGGCCAACCCGGTGGCGGCGGCCCTTGGCCTGCCACTCGGACGCGGCGGGCGGGTGACGGTGGGGCCAGACCTGGCGGTGGCGGGCCACCCGGGGGTGTGGGCCATTGGCGATGTTGCGGCCATTGTCGACGGGGCCTCGAAGGAGGGTGAACTGCTGGCACAGGTTGCGCCGGTGGCCATGCAGTCCGGCCGCCATGTGGCCCGCCAAATCGTTCGGACTATTGCCAGTGAGCCCACGAAGCCCTTCCACTACCGGGACAAGGGAACGATGGCCACGATTGGGCGAAGTCGAGCGGTGGCGGAGTTGCCGCTTGGTATTCGGTTGCAGGGCTTTCCAGCTTGGCTGGCCTGGCTCGGTCTCCACTTGGTCTTCTTGGCGGGCTTCCGAAACCGGATTTCGGTGTTCGTGAACTGGGCGTGGAACTGGCTCACCTGGGACCGCGGCCCGCGCCTAATTTTCCGTTCTCGCCGCTGAGGTCGGCCGGCCACCGCCGTTGCGGTCAGGCGTGCCCGAGGATCCGGTCGACCCGGATCTCGATTGCCACGCGGTCAGCCCGCTCGCCGGGGGTGCGGTAGCGGGCGGCGTAGGCGTCGACCGCCGAGGCCACGCGGGCGGGGTCGTCGGTCACCGACGCCGGACCCTCCAACGCCAGCCAGCGGCCGCCGTCGACTTGGCAAACGACGGCCCGGCTACCGGGCGCGGCCAGGAGGTTCCGAGCCTTCTTGCTGGGAGCGAACGTGATGATGCGAGCAAGCCCGTTTTCTTGGTCGTAGCCGAACCCGACGGGCACGACGTGGGGCGAACCGTCGGGCCGCTGGGTCGTGAGGGTGGCCAGGTGGTATTCGCCGAGGAAGGCCAGCACGTCGGCGGGAAGGTTGGTCGGGTCGAGCGCCATGACGTCATCTTGCCGCGCCGCAACCGGGCGCGGACCTTCCCGCCGTACACTCGGCCCATGATGTGCGCGGCCTGCGGGGCCTCCGCTGGCGATGACGCCCGGTTCTGTGCCAGTTGCGGTCGCTCGTTGCGTTCCGTCGACGACGAACGGCGAGTTGTCACCGTCCTGTTCGCCGATATCGTTGGTTTCACTACCCTTTCGGAGCGGCTGGACCCGGAGCGGGTCAAGAATCTGGTGGATCGTTGCTTCGAGCTATTGGCGGCCGATGTCACTGCGTTCGGTGGCCAGGTCGACAAGATCGTGGGCGACGCGATGGTGGCGCTCTTCGGGGCGCCGACCGCCCACGAGGACGACGCTGAACGGGCGGTGCGCGCCGCATTGCGGATGCAGGAAACGCTCAGCGCTGAAGTGTCGGAGATTGGCCAGGTCCTCCAAATCCGGGTCGGGGTGAACACGGGCGAGGTGCTGGTCGGCGCCATGCGTGCTGCTGGCTCGGTCACCGCGATGGGCGATGTCGTCAACACGGCCAGCCGGTTGCAGACGTCGGCGCAGCCGGGCGAGGTTCTGGTGGGGCCAGCCACGCACGCGGCCACCAACCACACCATTGCCTATGAGTCCCGTGGGCTCCTGGCCGCCAAGGGCCGCGAGGAACCGGTGGCCACGTGGCGTGCGCTGGCACCAACGTCGGCACCGGGTTATCGGGCTCGACGGGTCAACGGTCCGTTGGTCGGCCGCGACCATGAGCTTGGGCTTCTTCGCCATGCCACGGGCACCTCGATCACCAATGAACGGGCGCTCATGGTTTTGCTGGTCGGCGATGTCGGCATGGGCAAGAGCCGCCTGGCCGACGAGGTCGCCACCTGGGCTGGGGTCGTCCACGAGACGGTTGTGCGAGAAGGCCGTTGTGTTCCCTACGGCGAGGCCAATGTGTGGTGGCCGGTGGCCGACGCCCTCGGCGAGGGCCTCGGTGTGGCCGACGGCGCCGACATAGACGAGGCCCGCGCCGCCGTCCGGCTGCAGGTGGCCGCGGCCATGCGGCGGCTTCCGAGTGATGCCGAAGTGGGGCGAACCACCGAGGGTTTGCTCACGCTCCTCGGGCACGAAATGACCACCGGGGCAGATCCAGCGACGGTGCGCGAGGACGCGGTCCGGGCGCTGGCCGTGTACACCGGCGCCCTCGCCCAGCAACGGCCGCTGGTCCTGCAGATCTCTGATCTGCACTGGGCCGACGATGCCGTGCTGACCCTGATCGACGACATCTTCGCCACCATTCATCACCGTCCCATCGTGGTGCTCGCCACCGCCCGGCCCACGCTGCTCGATCGTTGGTCGCCCAGGCCCGGCCGGCACAACACGCTGGTCCTGCACCTTGATCCGCTCGGCCGTGATGCGTCGGCGGAACTGTTGGAGACGCTCGTGGGCGCGCCCGTCCCGGCGGATGTGGCCGAGGCCGTCCTGGACCGCAGCGGCGGCAACCCGTTCTTCCTGGAGGAACTGGTGAGCCTGCTCGATGGGGAGGCGGTCGGTGCCGACTCGGGCCGAGTTGCCGCATTGCCCGACACCCTCCGTGGGTTGGTGGCCGCTCGCCTCGATGACCTTGACCCCATGGCCCGCGCCGTGTTGCAAAACGCGTCAGTGATCGGCCAACAGGGTCCGGTCGCTGGGTTGCGGGAGATGGGCCATCGCCTGGATCGCGGTGCCGACGTGGACCTTGCGCTGCTCGGGCTGGTGGCCGACGAGATCATGTTGGTGGAGAACCACACGTGGTCCTTCCGCTCGGATCTCGTGCGAGAGGTCGCCTACCAAACGATTACCAAGGCGGAGCGGGCCAAATGCCACCTGGGCATTGCCCGCTACTTGGAAGATGAGGTGGTGACCCTCCGGCCCCGGCCGGTATGGGTGGTCGACCAATTGGCCCATCACTACAGCACTGCGGTGGCCTTGGCGGCCGAGCTTGGTCCGGTTGGTCGCACGGCTGCGTTCCCAGCGGACTTGGCCGACCAAGCCCGCCGTTGGGTAGTGGAGGCGGCCGAGCGGGCCCATCGTGATCAGGCGTTGCCCACCGCCGTGCGCCTCTTTGGTCAGGCGCTGGCTCTGCTCGGTGCGGAGGGCGCAGTGCCAGTTTCCGAGGTGGCCGGGTTGCATCTGTCGCGGGCGGAGGTCGCCTGCGAAGCGTGGGAGTTGGCCGTGGCCCGGGCCGATGTGGACGATGCATTCGCGCTTGCGTCGGGCGGTTCTTACCCCGGGGTGGCGGCTCGGGCCATGGTGATCAGGGGCCGGATTGAGCAGCGTGAGGGCGATGTGGATGCGGCCGTGCACACCCTCACTCTGGCCGCCTCGCAGTACGGGCAGATCGAGCACCATGCCGGGCGGGCAGAGGCATTGCGCCAGCGAGGAATGGCCGAAATTTTCGGCGGACGGATGGCCGAAGCCGAGGTGTCTTCACAGGCGGCCCTGGCCGCGTTCGAGCAAGTTGAGGACCGTGCCGGCCAAGCATGGGCCCTGCAAAATATGGCGTGGATTGCGTTCACCACTGGGCGGGCCAGCGAAGCGGATCGCCATATTCACGCCGCAGTCGAGATCTTCTCTGATCTTGTCGATGGCCGGGGCTTGGCCTGGAGCTTGGGCCTTCTGAGCTGGATCCGGTTCCAGCAACGCAGGGTGGTGGAGGCAACAGCGCTTTGCGAGCAGGTCCTCGAGGAGGCGCGGTCGCGCAACGATCCGTGGGCCACCGCCATGATGACGTTGTTGATGTCGGCGATCCGGTTGTGGTCGGGTCGGACCGCAGAGGCGGTGGAATTGGCCGCCGAATCGCGCCGCATCTTCACCACCGTCGGCGATTCCTACGGGCTGGGTCAGGCCGCGGCCACCTTGGGCCGGGCCATGGTCATGGTCGGCCGGATAGACGAAGGGTTCGACCTTCTGGTGGCCGCCGGTGCTCCGCCCGGAGCGGCACCGCTCGACCGCGGTCCCGCTGGCGGTCACATTTCTCGCTTCGCCCGAATCGCCGCTTCGATCCAAGTTGGTGAGCCATATCGGGCGGCGGACGTCATCGCCGAACTCGAAGCGCTGGGCGGCCTCGGCACCGACGATCCGGTGGTCCTTCTGGGGATGACCGCGCTACAGCGCGGAGACCTGGCCACTGCATCGCGCTATCTCCGTGTTGGGCCAGACCCAGTGACGGACCCCAACCTGGTCGCCGCCCAAGCCATGTTCGCCGCCGCATCAGGTGAGGGCGACGCTGCGGCATTGTCGGACTCCGTTGCGGCCCTCGATGGGGCGACCTACTTGGACCGTTCGGTGGCGGAGATCGCCGCCGCTTTCCAGGCCACGGCTCGCGGAGATGAGTCTGCCGCCCTCGCTCGGGTGGCGTCGGCCCGGGGGTTGGTAGAGCCGACCGAAGACCGGGTGGCCCGGGCCATCGTGGAAATGGCCGCCGCTTCGGTGTCGGCTCGGCTCGGGCGTGACGATGCAACCGACTTCGAGATGGCCGCCCAACGCCGAGTCGCCGCCCTAGGGATAGACCCCGTCGGCTGGACCCAGGTCTTCGCCCTTACCAACGCCGGCGCCCACGCCTAACCGCCCCCCAAAAAAGCGAAGATATCCGCCCCCCCAAAAAAAGCGAAGATGTCGCAGTTAGGTCGCTCTAGAGCGCATAACTGTGACAACTTCGGCGAGGTTCGGTGCGGTGGGGGTTACTTGTTGGGTTGGGGGGTTACTCGGAGGTAGGGCTTCTTGGCGTCCCAGCCCTTGGGGAACTTCTCTTTCGCCTCTTCGTCCGAGACGGCGGGGACAATGATGACGTCTTCGCCGTCCTTCCAGTCCACCGGGGTGGCCACCTTGTACTTGGCGGTGAGTTGGAGCGAGTCCACCACCCGGAGGATCTCGTCGAAGTTGCGGCCGGTGGAGGCCGGGTACGTGAGGGAGAGCTTGAGCTTGTTGTCCGGGCTGATCACGAACACCGAGCGCACCGTCATGGTGTCTGATGCGTTGGGCTGGATCATGTCGTAGAGATCGGCGACCTTCTTCTCGGGGTCGCTGATCAGCGGGAAGTTCAGGGTGCTGCCGGTGACATCGAGGATGTCTTGGGCCCAGCCCTCGTGGCTGTCGGACGTGTCGACAGAGATGCCGATGACCTTGACGTTGCGCTTGTCCCACTCGGGTTTGAGCGCGGCAACGCGGCCGAGTTCGGTGGTGCAGACCGGGGTGAAGTCCTTGGGGTGCGAGAACAGAATGGCCCAGTTGTCGCCCTTCCATTCATGGAAGTTCACTGTGCCTTCGGTGGTCTCTGCGGTGAAGTCTGGGGCGTCGTCGCCCAAGCGGAGGGTAGCCATGATGAGGCCTTTCTCAGTGTCCGTAGTAGTCGGTTGCGCCATGTAACCTAGCGGAACCTGGAACAATTCCCGACAAACTCTGTCGGGAATTCGATAGGCCGGTCAGGACCAGATTTCGTCCTCGACGTTGATGGCCGGATGCTGGCCGGTGATCTTGGCGTAGTCCGGGTCGTCGCGGCCGATGTGGCCCTGGTGTTCGGCCACGTAGCCGCCGGTGGCTCGGAACTCGTCGTGCACATCTGGCTCCAAATAGATCACCCGGGCCCAGGGCACGTTGGCGCGGATGTTTCGCTCGACCCGATCGATGGTTTGCGACACCTCGACCACGGTGAGCTCATGGAGGAATTCCACCTTGGCCCCGACGAGTAGTTCCTCCGGCCCGATGTGTTCGGCCCGAAGGTGGATCACGCGGATCACTTCTGGCTCGATTTCGATGGCGGCGCGCATGGCCTCCACGTCTTTCTTGGACGCTGACTCACCGATGAGCAAGCTCTTCATTTCCCACACCAGTACGACGGCGATCAAGCCGAGCAGGATGCCGATGCCCAGCGTCCCGTAGCCGTCCCACACGCCGTCGCCGGTGATCACGGCCATGGCGATGCCGGCTAGGGCGAGGACGAGGCCGATGAGGGCGCCAAAGTCTTCCAGGAGCACCACGGGAAGTTCTGGTGACTTGGCCCGGCGGATGAACTGCCAGTAGTTGGCCTGGCCTCGGAGCTTGTCCGCTTCCTTTATGGCGGTCCGAAACGACAGGCCTTCCGCCACGAGGGCGAAGGCGAGAATCCCGATGGCCCACTCGGGGCTCTCCAGTTTGTGGTGCCCTTCGCCGATCTTCTGGAGCCCTTCTTGGATGGCGAAGAGCGAGCCGAGGGTAAACAGGACGAGGGCGACGACGAAGCCCCAGAAATACCGTTCACGGCCGTAGCCGAAGGGGTGTGCGTCGTCGGCGGCCTTCTTGGCCCGACGGCCTCCAAGGAGCAACAGACCTTGGTTGCCGGAGTCCGCCACCGAGTGGACTGATTCGGCCAGCATGGACGACGAGCCCGTGATGAGGAATCCGCCGAACTTGGCGGCGGCCACGGCCAAGTTGGCGAGTAACGCAGCGATGACCGCCTTGGTGCCGTGGCCGTGGCCTGCCTCGCCCATCGCCTCGGATTCGTCCTCCGTGTCAGGTTCCTTGACGTAATTGGCGCCGGCGGCCATGGACGATCGGTACTCCTGGGATAGGGCAGTCCGGCCATCGTACGGGCGCTGGCGGTGACGCCGACGGCACACCGGTAACGTCTTGCCATGACTGTTGCTGATGCCACGTATGTGTCGTTCACGACCTATCGACGCAATGGGGACGCTGTCCCCACGGCTGTGTGGATCGCTCCAATGGCCAGTGGCCGGGCCGGTTTCACCACGGCGGCAGACTCCGGCAAGGTCAAACGCCTGCGCAATAATTCGGCCGTCACCATGCGGGCCTGCGATGTTCGCGGCCGGGTGGCCAGCGGAGCGGTGGAGGTGGCGGGCACGGCCGAAGTCGTCGTTGGCGGCGCTGAATTTGAGGAGGTGCGCAAGGCCATGACTGACAAGTACGGCGTGAAGTTTGCCGTCGTTCACCTGGGCGGCAAGATCAAAAAACTGATGGGTATGGGCGAGCCGGCCAATTGCGGCATCGTCGTCACCTTCAGCTGACGTTGGCGTGGGCGTCGAGTACCAGCGCCACCGCAGCGGTGACCTTGCGGCCGGTGGGGAGGTGCAGGAACTCGTTGGGGCCGTGGGCGTTGGAGCCCGGGCCGAGCACGCCAGTGAGAAGGAACTGGGCGGCAGGGAAGCGTTCCCCGAGCATCCCCATGAACGGAATCGAGCCTCCTTCGCCGAGGCTGCGGGCCGGTTGGCCGAACGTTGCTTGGCTGGCGGCCGCCATGGCATCGGCCAGCCAAGGGGCAGTGGCGGGCGCGTCCCAGCCCGCTTCGGCGCTGGGCACGGTGGCAGTGACGTGAGCGCCAAGGGACGGTTCGGTCGTGAGCGCGGCTACGACGGCCCGCCCGGCCCCGTGGGCATCAACACCCGGCGGTAGACGGAACGAGAGCGAGAGGGTGGTGAAGGGTCGGAGCACATTTCCGGCGGTCTGGGTAGGGGGGAGTCCGTCGGCGCCGATCACTGTGAGGGTGGGTTGCCAGGTACGGGCGGTGAGTTGGGCGGCGGGATCGGTTGCCGGCACGGTTGGGCTGGCACCAGTCACGAAGGGGTACGACGACGTGAGCTCGGCACCGAGATCGTGGGCAACGGCTTCGATTTCGGCGGTGCGTCCGGTGGGGACGTCGGCCCATAACTCAGGGAGCAGGATTCGGCCGGTGTCGGCGTCTTCGATCCGGTCGAGGAGGCGGCGGGCAATGCGGAAGGAGTCCGGCACGACCCCGCTGGCGCTACCGGAGTGGACCCCTTCGGTGAGGACTTGGACGGTGAGGTCCACGTCGAGCAGACCTCGTAGGGAGGTGGTGGTCCATAGCCGTTCGTAGTCGCCGCAAAACGAGTCGAGGCAGACGACCAGGCTGGGCGTGCCAATTCGGGCGGCCAGATGGTCGACGTAGGCGGGGAGGTCCGGGCTGCCCGATTCCTCGCTGCATTCGATGAGGCCGACGCAGCGAGCGTGGGCTCCGCCGCCGTCCTGCACGGCCTGGATGGCAGCCAGCGAGGCATAGGCCGCGTACCCATCGTCGGCCCCGCCGCGCCCGTAGAGCCGGTCGTCGATCACCACGGGTTCCCATGGTCCCAGGCCATCGCGCCAGCCGGTCATGGGCGGCTGTTTGTCGAGGTGGCCGTAGAGGAGCACGGTGTCCTGGTCGTTCGCCGTGGGGTCGGTGGCCGTAACCTCGAACCACAGCACGGGCGTGCGGCCCGCGATGCGGACGACCTCAACCGTCAGCCCGGCGATCGGGCGGTCTCGGGCCCACGCGGCCGCGGCCTCGACAACCGCGTCGAGATGCCCGCGCGCAGCCCAGCCAGGGTCGAACGCGACCGAAACGGCGGGGACCCGGATGTACTCGACCAGGGCGGGCTGAATGTGGTCATCCCAGCTCTGACGGGTATGGGCAACGGTCGCAGCGGGGTCGAGCGGCATGAACTGATTGTCGCACCCCAACGTGGTGACATCGAGCGGCCCAGAGGCCCCGGATGAAGCGGGTCCAGGCCTTTCGGACCGGCGTGGCCCACGGTGCTGGAGACTGCGCGGTGCTCAAACCTGGGTGACGGGCTTGACCCGCGGGTCAAGCACGGGCCTGCCGTTCGGCGTACGGTCACGCCGTGATCGATGACGCCAAGATCGAACGACTGCTCACTCGAGTCCGGCGGGAGGTAGACGAAGGCCTGCTCCCGGCCGCTCAGATCGCCGTTGCCCATGACGGCAAGCTCGTGGTGGATGCAACCTTCGGCGCCCCCGACGACAGCCGGTTCCTGGTTTTTAGCGCCACCAAGGCCCTGGTCGCGGGTGCGTTCTGGCAACTGATCGACCAGGGCGATGTCGACGTGATGGCCCCCGTCGCTGACTACCTCGACGTCTTCACCACCAACGGCAAGGGCGTGGTGACGGTCGAGCAGGTGCTCACCCATACCGGTGGCTTCCCGTATGCGCCGCTCGGCCCGCCCAAGTGGAACGACCGGGCCGGCCGGCTCGAAGCCATGGCCAAGTGGCGTCTCACCCTGGAGCCGGGCGAGGTGTTCCATTATCATCCAACCGCTGGGCACTGGGTGTTGGCCGAGATCATCTCGGAGATCACCGGCCTCGATCACACCGACGCCATTCAGCAGATGGTGACCGACCCGCTCGGCTTGCCCCGGCTGCTCGGTATTCCACTGGACCAGCGTCAGGGGATTCTGGAAACGGTCGGGGTGGGGTCCACCCCCACGCCCGCGGAGATGAAGGAAGCGTTCGGCCTGGAGATCGACATCAGCGCGCTCATCCCCGCCGATGTTGCGTTGGGAGCGTTGCTCACGCTGAATGACCCGGCCGCGCAGGCCGTCGGTGTGCCCGGTGGTGGCGGCGTGATGCGGGCCGCGGACCTGGCTCTGCTGTACCAAGGTTTCCTCCACAACCCGGGCGGGTTGTGGTCGACCGAGGCATTGATCGCCGGCACGCAGGTCCCCCGGGTGGTCCTGCCGGACATGTGGGGCGTCGCCTCCAACCGGACCCTCGGCTTGATCGTTGCGGGCGACGACGGCTTGGGTCATCGCCGTGGCTTCGGTCGGACCGCCTCCAGCCGGGCCTTCGGCCACCGAGGTGCCGGCGGACAGCTGGCCTTCGCCGATCCCGAGTCCGGCCTCAGTATCGGCTACGCCACGTCCGGCCTGGACCAGCACCTCATCCGCCAAGACCGCAGAGACACCGCCATCTCCAGCCTCGCCACCGACCTGTTCTAACCCCGCCTGCTCCCACCCCTCCTGCTCCCACCCCTCCTGACCGAAGTTGTCGTAGTTGCGACGAAATGCCTTGTTTAACTGCGACAACTTCGGTGGCGGTGGGTGGGTTCGTCGGTGGAGTGGGGTCGCTAGGGTTGAAGGTCCGTGAGCGACCTGGCCGAGCCGTCCGAACGCCCTAGATGACCCGCAGCATTCGGCTCCGGCCGTGGCAGAAGGTCGCGTTCGAGAAGTTCGTGGCCAGCGACTCGCAGGACTTCCTCACGGTGGCCACCCCTGGTGCCGGCAAGACCACTTTTGCGCTCACCGCAGCTCGTCATGTGTTGGCACAGGACCCTCGTCGGCGCCTCATCGTGGTTGCGCCCACGGCCCACCTCAAGATTCAGTGGGCTCGGGCGGCGGCAGCGTTCGCCCTTCACCTCGACCCTGCGTGGTCTGCGGCGGACGGTCGGTTGCCGGGCGACATGCACGGCATCGTCACGACCTATCAGCAGGTTGCCTCGAGTGCGGTGGTCCTGGCCGACGTGGCGCGGGATGCGTTTGTGGTGTTCGACGAGATCCACCATGCGGGCGATGATCGGGCGTGGGGGGAGTCGGTGCGGGTGGCGTTCGAGTCAGCGTCGCGCCGGTTGTCGATTTCGGGGACGCCGTTCCGGTCGGACACGCGAGCCATCCCGTTCGTGCGGTACGTGCAGGACGAAGCGACGCCCGATTTCGAGTACGGCTACGGCGAGGCCTTGGCTGACCGCCGGGTCGTGCGGCCGGTGTACTTCCCTCGCACGAGCGGTCACATGGAGTGGACGGCGCCGGATGGGTCGCTGAACGCCGCGTCGTTCGACGATGCGCTGGATGAGGCCAGGTCCAGTCAACGGCTACGCACGGCGTTGTCGCTCGACGGCGAGTGGTTGCCCACGGTGTTACGCCAGGCCATCGATCAGTTGGAACAGCTTCGCCAGGAACAGCCCGGCGCCGCTGGCCTAATCATCGCCACGGATCAGGATCATGCCCGCGGAATTGTGAGGCTGATGCGGGAACGGTTTGGTCAACAGGCTGCGGTGGTGTTGTCGGACGATCCCGATGCGTCGGCCCGGATTGCCGCCTTTGCTACGGGTTCCGATGCGTGGCTGGTGGCCGTGCGAATGGTGTCCGAGGGGGTGGACATTCCGCGTTTGCGGGTCGGTGTGTATGCCACCACCACCACCACCGAACTATTTTTCCGTCAGGCGGTGGGGCGCTTCGTTCGGTGGACGCCGGGCATCAAGAACCAGAAGGCCTATCTCTTTATCCCCGATGACCCCCGCTTGCGGGCGCGGGCGTTTCAGATCGCAGACCAGCGCCGTCACAGTCTCCGCAAACGGGAGACGGATCGTTTCGAGCGAGATGAAGCCGCGTTGGATACCGGGTCAGAGGAGCAGTTGTCGCTCTTCGCTGCGCTGTCCGCGGTGGCCACCGATCATCAGACCCATGGCCTGTGGGATGGCGATGATGTGGATGATGACTTCGAGCTGATCCCCGATGATGACCCCGAGCTGTTGCTTGATTTGGCGCCGCCGCCACCGTTGGCGGGGGACCGTCGCTCCCTGAGCGATCTGGGGGTTGCGTTCGGTGGCGACGTGGCCCGCACCCGCCGCGAGGAAAAGAAGCGGCTCCGCGAACAGAACGCCGAGGTGGTGATCTTGTTGGTGCGTCGGACCGGTCAGACACACGCGCAGGTGAACGGCGAGCTCAACCGGTTGTCTGGTGTGGGCCGGATCACCGAGGCAACAGTGGCGCAGTTGCGCACTCGCTTGGATGCCGCCGAGCGCTGGGCCAAACGCTAGCGCGGGTGGAACCGCCACCAGGTTGCGACCATCGTGGCCCGAGGGGGGTTGGGCGCGTTCGTCGGCTTCCCAGCCGCGCTGGTCCGCTTCCCACAACACCACCGCAGCGGACGCCACCCGCCAGATCGTCGCTGGCTGGTGCGCCCACAACCGCACGAACCCGCTTGGAGGAGTACCCACCGAGGCCCCGGCCTGCGCTCTCAGGCCTCCAAGCCCCGATCAGGTCGAAGCAGTGATCCTCGGTCCCTTCTGGCGTTCTGATGCTCTCGGTCCATCATGAAATGGGTGCCGAGGCCGTTGATGGCGGCGGCGGAGCGAGGGTGACTTCGAGTGAAGTCACGTGGTGCTCTTGGAATGAAGGAGGTGAGGTCAGGCCGCGGGGAGTTGGAAGCGTTGGAAGAACCGCCAGATGAGGTCGTCGCCGACGATGCTCATGTCCGTCGGGCCGACGACGCTCTTGATGCTCTGGCTGAACGTGCTTCCGGGCCAGGTATGGCCGGCGCCGACCATGATTTCGAACACCATGGGTGAGGTGGCGGGGCAGTCCCAGGTCCGTTCGACGACGGTCGGGGTGAGGTTGGTGTCGGTGGGCTCGCCGGTGCAGCCGTTTTGCTGGGCCCAGGCGGCGGCGGCGGCCGGGTAGCCGGGGCCGCTGAGGTCGGGATCTGCTGGGGGTTTCGTCTTGCTCTCGCCGGTGCCCAGGATGTTGCCGAGGTTGGCGACGCCACCGTTGAACAGGAGGATCGGGTCCTGCGTGCCGTGGAACGTGAGGACAGGCATGGCCCGCTCAGGCTTGCATCCCTTGGGGACGGTGAGCCCGTCAACGGGGGCAATGGCGGCGATGCGATCGGTCATGACGCAGCCGATGGTCGACGACATGATCGCTCCGTAGGACAACCCCGTTGCATAGATCCGAGAGGAGTCGACGCACTGTTGCCTCTCGACCTGGTCCAGTGCGGCATCGAGGAAGACGAGGTCTGGGTTGGTCTTGCGGTCAAGGGAGACGTCCCATTTCACGGGGGTCCCGCTGCCGTTGGGGACGACGGCGATGAAGCCGTGGTCGCTGGCGTAGGGGCCGAACTTGCTCATGACGCTGTGGACCGCGGCCCCTTCCAGCAAGCCGTGAAGATCGAGTACGACGGGGAGGGGCTTGGTGCCGTCGTGGCCGGGTGGGGTGGTCAGGAGGTAGAAGCGGTCGCCGATTTCGTGGCGCACCGCACTTTGGGCTGCACCTTTGGTGGTACCGCAGCCAGCGGAGGGAACGGCCGGGCCTTTGGCCACTGCGCCGCTGGGGGCGGCGCTGACGTTGACCGTGCTGGTCGTGGTGGTTGATGCAACCTTGGCCTTGCCGCCACCTGAACTTCCGGAACAGCTGGCCACGAGGGCAAGTGCGACACAGCTAATGACGGCGCGGTGCCAGGAGGGACGGGCTCCGGGCGAGCGGCGCAGCGATGACATTTCAGGACCCCAGGGTTCGACGTAGCGGACGGCGATGGAGCGTATCGGTCTGGGCTAGACGGGAACGATCCGCAGAAAGGATGTATCGCTAGGGGTGCACGACGGGCAAGAAGCGTTGGGTCATGGCCGACCCCACCGCCAGCTGTTCCGGCGCACTGGCTCTTTTTTGATGCGGAGTACTGGTTGTGCCCACGCCCGGAATTGAACCGGGGACCTACCGCTTAGGAGGCGGTCGCTCTATCCGACTGAGCTACGAGGGCGGGGCCGGTAGGAAACGCGGGAGAAAACCTCCTGCGCGACCCGTGTCCCGGCTGGGCAACCACCTTACGACGCGGCTCGGGCTGGTCGCGAGCGGATCCGGGGCTTGGTCTCGCCGGCTTGGAGGCCAGATCCCGGGTCGGGGCGCGGCGAGGCCGCTCGAGTCGCTGTCCCGGGGTCGGTCAGGCTGCGAGCGGGAGTGGTGGTGGGACTGATACTCCTATGTCAATACGGCGAGGTCGTTGACGATGATCGGGTGGAGGCGTCGGGCGAGGTAGCGCTTAAGGCAGCGGACGATTTCTCGGTGTGAGAGGCCTTCGGCTTTGCGTCGATCGGCGTAGGCGCGGGTTTCG
>JANXNS010000262.1 GCA_025353965.1 Aquihabitans sp. | reverse complement strand
GAGCTTGCTCTTGCGGCCTAGTTGGCCAGCGGTGACCATGCGGCGAAGGGCGGGCACGGCCGCGTAGTTGGGGTCCCGGAACTCGTCGTAGAGCGCATCCAGGATGGACAGCGAGGTGTCGAGCCCGACCAGGTCCAGCAGCGCCAGTGGGCCCATGGGGAAGTTGCAGCCGCCCTTCATGGCGGTGTCGATGTCGTCTCGGCTGGCGGTGCCGTTTTCCAGCATCCGCACGGCGTTGTTGAGGTAGGGGAACAGGAGAGCGTTCACGATGAATCCGGCCCGGTCCTTGACCTCAACGGGGTCCTTGCCGCAGGTGGTGGCAAAGGCGGTGACCGCGGCGATGGTCTCGTTCGACGCGCTGAGCGGCCGAACGATCTCCACGAGCGACATCATCGGGGCCGGGTTGAAGAAGTGGACGCCACAGACCCGGTCGGGCCGGTCGGTGACCATGGCCATTTCGATCACCGCCAGCGTGGAGGTGTTGGTGGCCAGGATGGCGCCGTCCTTCACCACGAGATCGAGCTCCTTGAAGAGCTCCTTCTTGATGGCAAGGTCTTCCACCACGGACTCGATCACCAGATCGCAGTCGGCCAGGTCGTGGAGGTTGGATGTGGCGGACACCCGGGCCCGGATGGTGGTGCTGTCCTCCTCGGACAGCTTGCCGCGATCGACCTGCTTGGCCAGCGACTTTTCCAGGGCCGCAACCATGGCATCGGCCGACTCCTGCTTGCGGGAGCGAAGGACTACCTCGTGGCCGGTCTTAGCCGCCACCTCGGCAATGCCCGAACCCATGATCCCTGAACCCAGAATGCCCACGCGCTTGATCGTCATGGGCGGTCAAGCTACCGGCGGGTAGGCCGCGCTGCCCAACCGTGATTGGTGGGGGCCCTCTGAGGCTCTCGTAGGGTCGGGTCATGGCAGGACATCTGGCGTTGGTCGGTGGCGGAGAATTCACCGAGGGTTGCACGTTCGACGCTGCGTTGGTCGAGGCCAGTGGGGCAACCGAGGTTCTGGTGGTTCCGACCGGCGCGGCCTATGAGCATCCCCACCGTCTGGTGGAGCAAGCCATTGGCTGGTTCGACCGTTTGGGTGTTCGGGCCCGTGGTCTCGATGTGCTGGCTCGGCCAGATGCGCACTCGGCCCACTACGTCGACGACCTCGCCGCTTCGCGATTCACGTATGTGGTGGGCGGCTCGCCCATGCACCTGCGTTCCGTTATGAAGGACACCCCGGCATGGAACGCGCTGGCGGCAGCTTGGCAAGGCGGCGCAACACTGGCGGGGTCGTCGGCCGGGGCCATGGTCATGTGTGACCCGATGGTGGATCCCCGAGGCGGTGCGTTCACGCCTGGCTTCGGCCTGGTGAGCGGCTTGGCGGTGATCCCGGCCCATGACAGCTGGTCCGAGGATGCCGCCCACCGAACCCGCAAAATGAGCCCGCCCGGGCTGGTTTTGGCCGGGATAGACGAGCGCACGGCTCTGATTCGTGACCCAGAGGGTGCCTGGCACATAGACGGAGCGGGCCAGGTGGCCATCTTCCTAGGTGGTACCCCCGCGGATCTGTCGGTCCTGCCGGTGGTCAGGACTCCGTAATGGTCACGGTCTTGATCGAGACCGGCTTGGACGGGGTGCTGGAGCCATTGTCGAGCGCGGCGATTTTCTTGAGGACGTCCAGGCCCTGGGTGACGTTGCCGAAGACGGCGTAGCTGCCGGCATCGGCTCCCAGGCTGGCTTTGTCTCCTAGGTAGCTGCCGCCCTCCGAGGCCAGGAAGAAAAACTGTCCGCTGGCGCTGTTGGGCGCTGAGGTCCGGGCCATGGCCAAGGCGCCGGGGCTGTAGTCCGAGCTGGCGAAGGGCAGGCCTTCGTCGGGCACCGAGAACGCCGCGCCGGGGCCGGGATCGCTGTTGTCCTGGGTGTGCGGGGCGCCGCCCTGGATGATCCCGCTCTGCGCTTCGGTGCGAAAGAACGAGGTGCCGTCGTAGTAGCCGTAGCGGGCCAGGGCAACGAAGTTGTTGGTAGTGATCGGGGTGCGTTTGGTGTTGAGCAGCACGGTGACGTTGCCCTCGGTGGTGGCCACGTTGGCGGTGTAGGTCTTGGCTGTGTCTATGCATTTGGCAAACCCGGTGGCGAAATCAATCTTGGGCTTGTCGGAGCCAGCCACGGGCGGGCACGTGGTGGTGCCGTATCCCAGGGTGCTGTCAACGCCGAGCTTCGCCTTTGTTGTGGTGCTGGCCGTGCTCGACGAGTCGCTGGAGCAGGAGCTGAGCAGGAATCCCACGGCGATGATCACGATCACCAGGATTACGGCGTTGCGGATAAAGCGACGCCGGCGCTTCTTGGCCACGACCGCCTCCTCGGCGGCCACTCTTGCGGCGCGGTTGGCCTTCTGTCGTTCACGTTTGTCGGTGCCCATCGGGGCGACACCGTATCGCTCTGGTCTGGACCAGACGTGCTTGCGGCGTAGTGGGCCGGGTGCGGCGCGTCGTCCTCGTGCGACATTTTTAGACGTGAGGCACCAGAATGGCGCCATGAGCGATGAGCGGAGCCGCCCCGGAGCAGCCGATGCCCCAGAGGACGGCGCCGACGATGGTGCCTTCACGTTGGCGGTTGGGCAGCGGCTGCGGGCTATCCGACAGGCCCAAGGATTTTCGCTGGCTGAAGTTGAACAACGGTCGTCGGGACGGTGGAGTGCGTCGGCGGTTGGCGCCTACGAACGTGGATTTCGCACGCTCTCGTTGCCCCGGCTGAAGGCGTTGGCAGACTTCTACCGGGTTCCGGTCGGGGTGTTGTTGGGCGAACCAGCACCGCTCACGGGTTCGCCCGAGCGGCGCAAGATCGTCCTTGATCTTGAGGCGCTGAATTTGATTGACCCGTCGGCGCCGATCCGTCGGTTTGTGCAATCCATCATCGAGAGCCGCGGTGACTTCAACGGCAAAATCCTGTCGCTGCGCCACGACGACCTGAAGGCGCTGTGCACGCTGGTCGGCGGAGATATCGCCACGGGCGTCGCTCAGTTGCGTTCCTGGGGCGTCATGATCGATGGACCGGAGATTCCCGCGGACCCCACGCGGGTGCTCTGACGGCGTCGGTTCCAGGATCGTGGTTGGGGTGGTCTCCGGCCAGCCGATACCGTTCCCGGTCGTGGGCGTCGTCGTACAGAAATTTGGTGGTACCTCGGTGGCCGATCCAGATCGGATCCGTGAGGTAGCCGATCATGTGGCCCGCACGATGCGGCGTGGCGATCAGGTAGTGGTCGTGGTCTCGGCCATGGGCAAGGAGACCAACGAGCTTCTCCACTTGGCTCATCAGGTGTCCAAGACGCGGCCCGGGCGAGAAATGGACATGCTCATCACCGCCGGCGAACGCAAGGCCACCGCCTTGTTGTGCATGGCGCTTCATGACCTGGGTGTCCCGGCGGATTCGTTCACGGGTAGCCAGGCCGGGTTCATCACCGACACGACCCATATGAACGCCAAGATCCTGGAGGTGCGGGCCGATCGGGTCCGTGCCGCCGTTCAGGCTGGGCGGGTGCCGGTCGTAGGTGGTGCCCAGGGGGTATCCACCAACAACGACGTCACGTTCTTGGGGCGTGGTGGCTCGGATACCACCGCGGTGGCGTTGGCGGAGGCACTGGGCGGCGTCTGCGAGCTCTACACCGATGTGTCGGGCGTGTTCACCACCGACCCGCGGGTCGTGTCGGTGGCCCGCCGGATCAACCGCATCTCGTTCGATGAAATGCTCGAAATGTGCGCCGCGGGCTGCCCCAAGCCCGC
>JANXNS010000146.1 GCA_025353965.1 Aquihabitans sp. | reverse complement strand
GACCGCGCAACCGAAACGAACGGCCAGTTCGACCGCTTTCTGGTTGACCACTGGCAACGTCCCGGGCAAGCCGAGGGTGACGGGATCAACATTGGTGTTGGGCTCATCGCCAAAGTGGTTGGGTGCGCCCGAGAACATCTTCGTCGCGGTAGCCAGTTCGGCATGAACCTCAAGGCCACACACCAGTTCCCAACGGGACCCATCCGCCGCCTCGACGACGGTGATGTCGTCGGAATCAGGGACGGTAATGGGGTTGCCGAGCGAGTCAGTGGGAATCCGGGTGAAGTCGATATCGACCATGGTCAGGCCTCCTTCGTGGGGGCGGCAGCTTCTAGGGCAGCAGCGGCTCGGAACATGGCGACCTCGCCGAGGGCGGGGGCCAAGACCTGCACGCCCACCGGCAGCCCGTCTGATCCCGTGCCGAACGGGATCGACATGGCCGGGTGGCCAGCCAGGTTGGTGGGAATCGTGCAGATGTCGTTGAGGTACATGGTGAGCGGATCCGCAATAGCGCCGATGTCGAATGCGGTGGTGGGCGACGTGGGCGACAACAGCACGTCGAAGCATTCATACGCCGCGTCGAAGTCCCGGCAAATGAGCGTCCGGACTTTTTGGGCCTGGCCGTAGAACGCGTCGTAGTAACCGGCGGACAAGGCGTAGGTGCCGAGCATGATCCGACGCTTTACCTCATCGCCGAAACCCGCGGTGCGCGAGGCAACCATCATCTCGTTGGTGGTGCCGGCATCTACCCGGAGCCCAAAGCGGACGCCGTCGAAGCGGGCCAAGTTGCTCGATGCCTCGGCGGGGGCAATGAGGTAATACGCCGACAGACCGTAGGTAATGGCCGGAACCGAGACCTCCTCCACCGTTGCCCCTGCTGCGGCCAGCGCGTCGGCCGCGTCGCGCACACGGGCCAGGACATCGGGGTGGATCCCATCGCCCATGAGCTCGGTGACGATGCCCACGCGTAGTCCGGCCACGCCGTCGTCCAAGTGCTCGACCAGCTTCGGTGCCGGCTGCGGGATCGACGTTGCATCGGCAGGGTCGTGCCCGGCGATGGCCTCCAGCAGGAGCGCGGCATCGGCCACCGTGGTGGCAAACGGCCCGATCTGATCGAGCGATGAGGCAAAGGCGATGAGGCCATAGCGGCTGACCATGCCGTACGTGGGTTTGACGCCCACGACACCGCACAATGCGGCGGGCTGGCGGATCGAGCCACCCGTGTCTGACCCGAGCGAGATCGCACTGAACCCGGCCGCTACCGCGGCGGCAGACCCACCGGAGGAGCCGCCCGATACCTTGGTCAGATTTCGCGGGTTTCGGGTAACCCCGAAGGCGGAGTTCTCCGTGCTGGAGCCCATGGCGAACTCGTCCAGGTTGGTCTTACCGACCGGCACCGCACCCGCGGCCCAGACCCGCTGAACAACGGTGGCATCATACGGCGGGATCCATCCCTCGAGAATCTTTGACGAGCAAGTCGTGGCCACGCCGCGGGTGCAGAGGTTGTCCTTGAGCGCAATGGGCACCCCCGCCAATGGGCCGGGATCCTCACCCGCCGCCACCCGCTGATCCACCGCGGCCGCGGCGGCGCGAGCGGCGTCGACCGTGACCAGGTTGAACGCATGGACATCGGCCTCTGTCGCATCGATCCGGGCCAGGTGAGCCTCTAGGACATCGACCGCCGAGCGCTCGCCAGCGCGAACGGCCGCCGCGATCCGCAGGGCGGTGTCGGCGGAGCCTGCTGCTGCCGCGCTCACGGGGCCTCCCCCAAGATGGTGGGAACTCGGAATCGTCCGCTTTCGGCTTGGGGGGCTGCGGCGAGCGCCTGCTCGTTGCTCAGGGTTGCGGTCGCGACATCGGGCCGGAGCACGTTGACCAGCGGGTAGGGGTGCGAGGTGGGGGGTACATCGGCCAGGTCGAGCGCCTCCACGTCCTGGGCATGTTCGAGGATGGCGGCGAGCTGGCCGGTGAAGGTCTCGATGCGCTCGTCGTCTAATGCGAGGCGGGCGAGCGTGGCGACGTGGATGACGTCGTCGCGGGTGATGCGTGCAGACATGGAGGTCAATGCTACGACCTCCCGAACCCCGTTAGTGTCGGCTGGAGGTGTCATGCATGGGCAAAGCAACCACCGGCCGGCGGCCTGGGATTGAACAGCACCTCGTGCTCATCGTCATCACCCTGACCTTGGCGGCCTTCCACCTGTGGTCCTCCCATCGAATCGGTGGACCATCCGTTGTCTTCGACGAGTCTGGTTATGTAGGAAACGCCCGTTGGCTGGCCGGCGGCGCCCAATGGCAGATGCCCCGATCGCCCTCCTATGCGATCGGCTATCCGGTGGTGCTGGCACCGGTCATGGCGGTCTTCCACACGGCCGAAGCCCAATGGCGCGCCGTGCTAGCGGTCAATGCCATCCTGCTTGCGTCGATTTTCCCCCTCTTGTTTGCCCTGCTCACCAAGACGGCCAACGTGCCGCGGCGGGTGGCGCTGGCCGCCGCCGGGGTGGGGGCCGTTGTGCCCGCGGTGATCGCCGCTGGCGTCTCGGCCATTGCCGAAAACCTGGTCCTTCCGTTGGTGATTGCTTCGGTACTGGCGGCCTGGGCCATGACCGAGACCGAGCGGGGCGAGCGCCGGCATTGGCCGTACGCCTATGGACCGATGGTGGCCGCGCTGGTGACGACGCACCCGCGATTCACCTTGACCCTCCCGATCGCGGCAGCGGCTCTCGTGGTGGCGGCGCGCTCGAGATTGATCTCGCGCCGGGTGGCCGGGATCAACGCCGCTCTGCTCGTGATCCTCACCACTGCGGGGTATGTGTTGTTCCGGGTCGTGATCGGATCGCGATGGGCGGCGAGCGAGCAGCTTGAGGGTGGGACGAGTGACTGGCTCGGCCTCATCAGTTCCTGGAGTGCCCTGTGGGAACTGATCCTCACCGCCCTCGGGCAGGCCTGGTATCTCGCTGTCGGGTCGCTAGGACTCTCGGTGATCGGGTTGATGTGGGTGCTTCGAGCCGTGCGAGTCCGCGCTCTTGCGGGGGTCAAAAACTTGGCCGTCGAAGGCCGATTCGCCTTAGGTGTTCTGTTGGCCACGGCGACGGTCGTGTTCGCAACATCGGTGGTCTTCTTCGCCCAGAACCAGTTCCGTGCCGACCACTGGATCTACGGGCGCCACAACGACTCCTTCACCCCGCTCTGGGTAAGCCTCGGCTTGGCCTCGCTGCTGGCCACTCGGCCAATTCAGGCCCGGCTACGCGACATGCTCACGGCGGCCATGGCCATCGGCGTGCTCGGCGCCATCGTGATAACGGCCCGCGACCCGATGACCTTGGACGGCCGGTTCTCTCCCTTCGCGGTTCCAGCCGTCATTCGCTACGTCGGAGACCACCCCAGCCAAACGTTCTGGCGCGCCACGGTCGGCGGCTTGATCGGCGCCGGCGCCATCGCTGCGCTCATCGCCCTCAGGGAGCACGCATGGGCCCGCCGCCAGCCGGCGGCGCACCGCGGCGTTGCCCTGGCCCTCGTGGTCGGTCTGGTCGGATGGTTTGGTTACGCCCGATACGGGACCGTTTCCGGCACACAAGCCTTTGAAAGCCTCCTCACCGAGAGGTGGAACACACCCGATGACCTCCGACGGCTGGGGGTGTCGGAGCTTGCCATCGAGGGACAAACTGCCCACGCGATCCCCACGCTCCTCTACCCATTCCACCTGCCCGGAGTCGACGTCTCCGTGTACCAGCAGTCCCGAGGCGAACGGCCCGAGGCGCCCTACGTGGTGGCCCGCCTCGACGACCCGGCCCGAATCAAGCACGGGGATCGGGTCCTCCTCCTCGACCAAGGCGGCCTTGCGGACTTTTGGAAGGTGCCTGTCGGCCTGGCCGTATGGGTAACTCCCGGAGGCGAACAAGACCGGCTGGCCAAGCAGGGCCGCCTGCTCCCTGCGAACTTTCCTGCGCCTCTGCCTCGAGCGGCCCGGCGAGTGGACCTTGACCTCGATGAGCGAGCAAGACAGACGATTTCCGTGACCTCTGGCGGTTCCGTGACCGTCACCATGCGCGGCCGCCACCGGGGTGGGGTGGCGCCCTGGCCCGATGCCGCCAGCTTCGGGCTGAACGGCCGCGTACAGGTGGTGGCCGACATCACCCCTATCACCACCGACGCCCCCGGCGGTGCCCGCTCATCGGGCGAAATCGACCGATGGGTCGAGCCAGGCCAACGGTTTCGAGCGGAAGTAACCGTGTATGCGGTCGATCCGGGGCTCCAGCCGTTACCCCCAGGGATCTACCGAGTACGGCTCGGCATTTCGCAAGCCGGGCAACCGTGGTTCTCATCCGGCGGGGACGACGCGACCTTCGTGCTCCGGGTGACCCGGTAGCTCAAGCGCCAGCTGTGACCTTCTCGGCAAAGTCCACCGTGGCCGCCATCACCATGTCCTTGTCGTAATCCATGGTGACGACGTGATAGCTACGCTCGCAGCGAAGGCGCTCCACCGGCCCCGACACCGAAGCGGCCAGGAGATCCGAGTTCTCGGGCGCGACCACGTGATCTTGGGTGCTGGTCACGATGAGCATCGGTGAGGTGATCTGGCCGAGGCGGCCACCCAACTTGTCGGCCGCATCGAACATGGTGAGCAGCGGGGCCAGCGGCGTCTCGGCGTAGGCGCTCTCTACCGTGTCCGGATCGGCGATGTCTGAACCGATGCCGGCGAACCGATCCGCCCCCGAGGCCAGCACCTCCGTGACGGCCTCACGCATCCCGTCGGGCACGGACACCACCGCGTTGATACACACCAGGCCAGCAATTTCTCGGTGCTCGGACCCGAGCCACGCCGTGAGCGCTCCACCCATGGAGAGGCCTACCACCACAACGTGGTCGCACCGCTCGGCCAAGGCCTGATAACGCTGCTCAGCATGACCCAACCAGTCAGCGAAGCCCGTGGGGATCATGTCTTCGACCTTGGTCCCATGCCCTGGGAGGAGCGGGAGGTCAACGGTGAACCCGGCCGCAGCCAACGCCTCAGCCACACCGCGCATGGAGGCGGGATTGCCAGTGAAACCGTGCAACACCAACGCCCCGGCGGGACCACCGTCAAAGAACGCGGGCTCGGCACCCGCAATGAGGTCATCAGGAAGTGGTGATTCGGTCATCGAGATCTCCGGAGGGCAGCAGCGATTCACGGCACCAACTTGATGCGACCAGGACAGGCAACCACACCCAGCCCCGCAGCGAGTGGCATGGCCGCTCCTTGACCCATGGGTCAAGGAGATGATCCACTGGCCGATCATGAGCGAGGACCGTCATCTCACCGCCCAGGGCCAAGAGCGCAAGGAGCAGCTTCTCGACCATGCGGCCACGCTCTTCGCCGAGCGAGGGTACGCCGAGACCCGCATTCTCGACATCGTGAAAGCCGCCGGGGTGGCCAAGGGCCTCTTCTACTGGTATTTCGAAAACAAGGAAGGGCTGTTTCGCGAACTCGTTGAGCAGAATCGCCTCCGTTTGCGCCGGGCACAAGCCCACGCCATTGACCCGGCCGCTGAACCGCTCCTTCGGCTCCGCCAAGGGGCAGAAGCATCCGTTCGCTACATGGCCAGCTACGCCAACTTCTTTGCCCTGCTCGAGGTGGAGAACATGGAGAAGGCCTTTGCCGACGAACGGACCAAGGGCACCGAGGTTCACACCGACGACGTGAGCACCATCATCCGCGAGGGCATCGCCGACGGCACCGTCCGCGACGAGCCACTCGAACTATTGGCCTACGGCGTTGTCGGCACGGTTGGCTACTACGGCCACTTCCACCGGACTGGCCGCATGCCCATGCCGGTCGACGAACTCGCCGCCTTCGTTGGGCGATGGGTGGTGTGCTCGCTTGCGTCCGATGAATCGATCGTCCGCAGGGTCCTGGCCGTCCACGTCGCACCCGCTCCCATCCCGGCCTGAAACCCCCGCGGCCTGACGCGTGAACCTCGTCACCTTGGGCTCATCGTTCTAACCCAACCACTAGTGTCCGGCCGGCTCCGCAAAGGGTCAGTGGACCGATTCGTTCCGAGGAGGAACCCGTGTCGAAGTTCTTGAGCAGCGAGTGGCTGGACCAGGCCAAGGCCATCCGGGCTGAGTACGAGGGCAAGGCTGGCGTGCCTCCTCACCAGATGCGCATGAACCTGGTGATCAGCGATGTGCCCGCGGACGTCTCCGACGCCAACATCGATGCCCACCTCGACACCTCAAGCGGAGACATCGAGATGGAACTCGGCCACCTCGAGACCGCAGATCTCACCGTGACCCTTGAGTACGAAACGGCCAAGGCGATCCTCGTCGAAGGCAACCCGCAAGCCGGGATGCAGGCCTTCATGGCCGGCAAGATCAAGGTCCAGGGCGACATGACCAAGCTCATGGCCATGCAGGCCGGATCGCCGGACCCCATCGCCGCAGAAATCGCCGCCAAAATCCAGGGCATCACGGACTGAGCAACTGCTCATGGGGCGGCGGACCTACAGCAGGTTCACCGGCTCCAGTTGATCAGGACCGGGCAGGTCCCCGTCCTCCTCCAGGTTCCAGTCTTCCACCGTCTCGTTGGCCGTGCGGTTGGCCGCCACAATCCGCGTGGCGGTGACCACGCCGACCGAGGCCAGAATCATTCCGGCCGAATAGCCCCAGTGGTAGCTCGCAGCCTGGCCCACTGCGCCAACCCGCGCTTGTTGAACCGCCTGCATGATCTGGATGCCGAAGACAACGCCTACCTGGCTCATCATTTGCTGGGCCGCCCCGGCAATACCCAAATCGTGGTCCTCGACCGACACCGTGACCGATGCCGCCAGCGGCGGCATGGCAATCCCCATGCCGACCCCGGCCAACGCCAGGGCACCCATGATCATGGGGATCGTCGACCCCGCACCCAACGT
The DNA here is from genome assembly GCA_025353965.1 of Aquihabitans sp. Taxonomy (GTDB): domain Bacteria; phylum Actinomycetota; class Acidimicrobiia; order Acidimicrobiales; family Iamiaceae; genus Aquihabitans. The sequence goes on along the minus strand of JANXNS010000146.1, from coordinate 30,894 downwards.
GGACATCCACGCCATGGCGCACACCACCGCGATGGCCCCGCCCGTTGCCGCCCGCCGGGCGCCCAGCCGTAGCGCCACCATTCCGGCCATGGTGCCAGCCAATGAAAAAGCGAGGGGCCGGGAGATGCTCACCAAACCGGTGCGAGTCTCCGAAAAGCCCAACACGTTTTGAAGGAGCAACGGCGTGAGGATGAAGGACCCCATGTAGGCCGCATTCAGAAACGCCTGAGTCACGATGGCAAAGGTGAAGCCCGGTCGGCTCAGGTAACGGAGCGGGAGCAGCGGGTCCGCCGCCCGACGCTCGACTCGGACAAAGGCAGCCACCGCCACGGGGGTGACCAGCACACAGCCCACCACCAGCGGGCTACCCCAACCAATACGGGGACCTTCCGTCAGTGCCAACAACAGCGGGGTAACCGACAGCGCAACCAGCGCCGCGCCAGCCAGATCGAAACTTCCCTGACGGTTCTTGGGCGTCTCCGGCAGGAGCCGCCACGCAAACGACAGGGCGATCAGGGCGATCGGGACCTGGGCAACGAAAATCATCCGCCACCCGAAGGCCTCCACCAACGGGCCACCCGCCACCACACCAATCACCGGGGCGCCCGCCGCGACCATGGTCCAGTAGCCCAGGGCCCGAACCCGTTCCGTCCGCGGGAAAATCCGGGAGATGATGGCGAAGGACGCAGGCCCTGTTGCTGCCCCCTCGATCGCACCGAGGGTCCGGAAGGCAATGAGCGAGCCCGCATTCCAAGCCAGCGCCGAAGCCGCCGCCATAACGGCGGCCCCCAGCAGGCCCCCCAGGAAGAGGCGGCGATGCCCCAGCCGGTCGCCAAGCTTGCCTACCAAGGGACCAATCACGCCGAAGGCCAGCATGGGCCCGAGGACCACCCAGGTCATGGTGGGCTCGCTGGTGCCGAGTTCGCGGGCTATCCGGTGGATCGAGATCGCCAGGATGGTCACGGTTACGTTGACCGAGAAGAGTCCAAAAAGGACCGTGGCCAGAATTGGCCAGCGGTTATGGGGAACGACCCCGTCGGCAATGACGACCTGTCTGCGCTCCGACACGGCGAGGAGGTTACTTGACCCGCGGGTCAAGACCCAGGGTCGTTCTCCGGGAATCGGTCACGTCAGCCCAAAAGAATGTTGACCGTCGACCCCTTCTTGACCTTGGTACCGCGCCCGGGCGAGGTACCGATGGGGTTTCCTTCCGAGGGGCCGCTCACCGAGCCCGGCTTGAGCCCCGCCGCTCGCAGAATGGCGGCAGCCTGTTTCGACGTGCTGGCTCCGGTGACGTCCGGAACGGCAACCATCTCTGGACCGCGTGAAACTTCGATGGTCACGGTGCTCCCACGAGGACGAGAGGACCCGCCCGCAGGATTCTGGGAGACCACTTGGCCGGCGCGAACCGTGTCGTTGTACTGAAGGTTCACCGCTACCTTGAGGCCGACGTCAGTAATGGCCGAGGTGGCCTCCGCCTGGGTACTCCCCTGCAGGCCCGAGGGCACGACCCGTGGCTCCGGACCCTTGGAGACCACGACACGCACCGTGGAACCCTTCTCCAACTTGGCCGGGGTGTCCCCAACCGCACCAAGGACGGACCCATCGACCACCTTCTCGTCGAAACGAGTCTGGGCGGTTGTGGTCTTGAGCCCCAAGGCCGCGAGCTGAGCGGTTACGTCCGCCAAGGGCTTTCCAACCAAATCGGCAACCGGTACCGCAACCACGGTCTGGCCTTCCGAGACCGTGAGTTCTATCGCCCGACCGGCCTTGAGCCGCGTACCGGCTTTGGGGTTCGTGGCTAGAACCTCGCCCTTGAGCGAGCCATCACGGCGCACCTTGACCACCGTGGTTTTCCACCCAGCGGCAGCCGCAACGGCCTCGGCTGCCTCCTGGCTCCGGCCCGAGAGGATGGGTACCGGAAGAATGACCACTCGCTGGGGAGCTGCTGTATCCCGGCTAGCTGCGATCGCGGCGGCGGCACCGCCCCCGCCCAAGAGCAGCGCCAGCACCACCACCACCCACGGCCACTTCCGGCGGCCCCCGCCGGTTGCGCCCATTGAGTCGACGCCGGGATCGGGGCCTGGCCCGTCGTCATCTGTTGGCGGTGCAGGAGCAGGAGGGGCAACCACCGCCGCTACCGGCGCCGCCAGCGGGGCGTCGACAATGGCGCCCGCTGGTACCGGCTCGGACTCAAGGTCTGGGTCCGACTGATTGACCCAATCGGGTGGGGCGAGATCGAGGTCCTCTGCGGTGAGGTCTGGTTTGGCAACCTCGATGGCCGGGGCATGGATGGTTGGATCGGCATCGACCAACGCATCATCGGCCGCCAACAGGGCGCCAGCCAGAGGCAACAGGTCGGGCTTAGGCAGAGCCTTGGCTGCTCGCAACAAACCCGTGGCCAGCGCCCGCGCGTCTATGCGCTGGTCCGGGTCCGGGTGGCCGGCGCGGATGAGGATCTCCTGCAGGGGACCGAGCGAGTCGGGAACCTCGAGTTGTTTGCCCACCCGAGCCATGAGGGTGCCGATCGTGGTGTCGGCCGCAAACGGGACTGTGCCGGTAACGGCCTCGATCATCACCAGAGCCAGCGCATAGACATCAGCCTTGCCATCGAGCTTCTCGCCCTTGGCTTGCTCAGGTGCCGCGTAGCGAGCGGTACCCAACATGGCCCCCTGCGGTTCGGTCCACGCCGCCTCCGCCAAGGCCCGGGCCAGCCCGAAATCGGCAATTCTGAGCCGTTGCTCCTCCCCGAAGAGCAGGTTGGCTGGCTTGATATCGCGATGGACGAACCCGCGCCGGTGGGCGTAATCAAGCGCCCGCGCTGCCTCAAGCCCAACGGTGAGCGCCTGCGAAGGGGTCAGTAACTGGCCGCCATCCAGCAAGGCCCGCAGGCTGCCGCCACCGAGATACTCGGTGACAATGAAGGCCACGTCATCGTCACCCCAGTCGTAGACCGCCATCACATTGGGGTGGCTCAGGGCCGCCGCCGCCCGGGCCTCAGCGCGGAAACGACGCAAGAACTCGGCATCGCCTGCCAACGCGTCGTGGAGCATTTTGAGGGCGACGCGGCGGCGGAGGCGCACATCGTCGGCCAGGTACACCTGGGCCGACGCGCCCAAGCCGATGGGGGCGACCAACCGGTAACGCCCCCCGAGCACCCGACCAATCTCTGCGGACATACGGGGATTGGCCACAAGTCGAGGGTACCGTCCGGCCTTCCGCCGCTGGGGGAGCCTCACGTCACGTCCTGTTCAGCCCCGCCCGATGGGTGGTCCAGCGCCATTTCCCGGCAGACTGAACAGCGTGACCGACACCTTCACGGATCAACCGGCGACCCCGGCTCCGGAGGCCCTCCCCACCGAAACTCCCGCGCAACGGTGGGGACGACGCCTGGCAATTTTGGCCCTCTTGGCTTTGGCCGTGGGCGTGCTCGCCTGGGGGACCCGCAGCACCGTCTCTGGCGACAGCGGTTCCAAGGACCAGATCGTGGTGACGCAATTCCCCGTGCCAGATGCCCTGGCCCTGCGCCAGACCGAAGTCGGCGCGGATCTGCTCGAGGGATACGACGGGCGCATCGTGATCAACGGCATTTCGATCCCGGAGAACGAGATGGAGGGGGTCGTCCCCCCCACCTCGGCTGAGGCCGTACGCGGAAAGAAAGCTCCGGCGCTGCGACCCAACAACCGACGTCACGTGTTCTTCGCCCCCGGGCCGGGCAAAGTCATCAAGAAGCTTCCGCAGGGCAGGGTGGTCATAACGGTCAACTATTTCCGTGATGGCCAGCCCACCGTGGGCCGCGGCGCTGTCACCTGGACCATCACCGCCAACTGATCAGGCGAGGAACTCGCCGGTCTCCAGCAACTTCTCGAAGCCGGCCAGGTCCAGCACGGGGATGCCCAATGCTTCTGCCTTGGTGACCTTGGCGGCCCCGGGAGACTCTCCCAGCACAACGGCAGTGGTCTTCTTGGACACCGACCCGGGCGACTTGCCACCACGGTCGACGATGGCCGCCTCCGCACTGTCGCGGGTGTAACCAGCCAGCGTGCCGGTGACCACAATATTTTGGCCGAGCAGTACCTGAGGTAGGGCCGATGCCTCCGGGCTAACCACCTTGAGGCCTGCCTCGGTCAGCCGCTCCACCAGACGCCGATGATCCGGGTCCGCCAGCCAGGAGTGAACCGACTCCGCAATGACCGTCCCGACGCCGTCTACCGCCGCCATGGCCTCCACCGGGGCATCCAGAATGCGGGCCAAATTTCCAAAAGCCCGGGCCAGAGCCAGCGAGCTGGATGGCCCGAGGTGGCGAATATTGAGCCCAACCAACAAATTGGCCAGAGGACGATCCTTGGTACCGGCAATGGCGGCCTGAAGGTTGGCCACGCCATCGTCGGCTAACCCGCCCAGGGTGCTGGCCAGTGACTTCAACCGCGAGGGTTCCACCAACAAATCGTTGACGACAGACTCAAGGAGCAACTCCGCCAGCCCCATCGGCTGGGCCGCGACCACATCGACTGTCTCCACCGTTTCTTCCCACGACCCCTTGGGATCGCCCATCCGTTCCCGCGCCGAGCGAAGAGCACCAGCCGCCCAGCCCGAGATGGTGTGACGGAGACCGGCGAGTCGATCCCAGTCGATCGAGTAGATGTCGGCCACGTCGACGATCAGGCCGAGATCGAGAAACAGCGCAACCCGCTGCTCGCCGAAGCCTTCGATATCCATGGCCCCGCGCCCAGCGAAATGCTCAATCTGGCCGGCAACCTTGAACGGACACTCGGGGTCCGGACAGCGCGTGTCGCTCTCCCCTTCCGGCCGCACCAGCTCTACCGGGCGAGACGACGGGCAGAGCCGAGGAAATTCCCATACCTCCCGCTGCGCGTGTTCCGCGTCTACCACCGGGCCAACCACTTCGGGAATCACATCACCGGCACGACGAACGACCACCGTGTCTCCGACCCGGACATCTTTGACTCGCACCTGATCTTGGTTGTGCAGGGTTGCATGGGTGACCGTGACCCCACCAACGAAGACCGGCTCCAAGACCGCGTAGGGCGTGACCCTGCCTGTCCGGCCGACCGAGACTTCAATGGCGCGCAGCAAGGTGGTCCGCTCCTCCGGCGGGAACTTGTAGGCAATGGCCCACCGCGGCGCCCGCGCCGTGGAGCCCAGCAGATCCCGTTGGGCGAGATCATCCAGCTTCACCACGGCACCGTCTATGTCATACGGCAGGTCGTGGCGGTGATGCTGCCAGTGCTGACAGAAGGCGGCCACCTCCGCCACGGTGTGGACCAGGCGTCGTTCCGGGTTGGCGGTGAACCCCCAGTCTTTGAGTTGAGCCAGGGTTTGCTCATGACTGGTGAAGACCGGGCCACCCTCAACTTCGCCCAGTTGGTAACACCACATGGAGAGCTTGCGGCGGGCGGTGACTGCTGAATTCTTCTGCCGTAAAGACCCCGCCGCGGCATTGCGGGGATTGACCGCAACCGGGCTGGGCTTGCGCCCTCCATTTATCCGGAGCCGATTCTCTTCCTGTTGGAAGGCCTGCAGCTCACCGAAGGCGGCGGCCGACATGTACACCTCGCCCCGCACCTCCAACACCCGGGGGGCACCAGCGGGCAACTGCTTGGGTATATCGGCAATGGTGCGCACATTGGCGGTGACGTCCTCCCCCACCTGACCATCGCCCCGGGTTGCGCCCTGCACCAACAGGCCATCTTCGTACCGAAGCGAGATAGCGACGCCGTCGATCTTGAGTTCGCAGCAAAGCTGCCCGCCGGGCGTGCTCACTGCACCCAGCCGACGGTCGATCCGCTCTCCCCAGGCCACCAATTCCTCAGGCGAAAAGGCATTGTCCAGCGACATCATGGGCACCCGATGACGCACGGGGGCAAAGGTGGCCGACGGGGGCGCCCCAACGAGCTCGGTGGGTGTTCCCGTTGCCGCCAGCTCCGGGTGTTGCGCCTCTAGGGCGCGAAGTTCGAGGAGGAGATCGTCGTAGTCGGCATCGCTGATCGTGGGTGAATCTTCTGTGTTGTACCGGCGGCTGTGTTCGGTGAGCTCGGCGCGGAGCGCGCGAACGCGGTCGATTGCCTCCCGGTCAGGGGCCGACAGGGGCCGGGGTTGCGGGTCCGCTGGAGTCATCGGCCGCACCCTACCGGCGGGGTACGACAGCCCGGATCTGCGAGCCCTCGGGAAGGCCGAAAGCCTCAACTCGCCCCAAATTCTGCCGATTACATCAAAGCCGGTCGACCCGCCCGGACATTCCTGCTGAGCCCGAGGGAACCGAAGTATCTATGACGCTGAACGGCACGTTGGAGGATTTCTCGCCCGCCGGCATCCTCAAGGTCCTGTCTGCCGACGCCCGGACCGGGGCCGTCCGCTTTGGTGGACCTCACGGTTGCACGGTGTATCTGCACCGTGGCCAGCTGTACTTCGCCCGCAATGAAGGCACCGACGAGGCCCTGGCGACCGCACTGGTACGGCCGGGTCGCCTTACCGCTGACGACTGGGGTCGTGCTATCGATGCCTCCGGCGATCGACCGATGGTGGGCGAGTTACTGGTCCGCGATGGTGCGATCAGTCCCGACCTGCTCGCCTCCGTGGTGTTGTCGGTCATCTATGACCCCCTGATTGATCTGTTCCGGGACGGAACCGGCGAATTCAACTTCGAACCCGACACCGTTCACTGGCTTGGCCCGTTCCGGGCCTTCCCCGTCGACGCCATCGTGGGTGAAGTCCGCAAGCGGGTCCGTGAAGCGGACGAGTGGTCCTCGACCATTCCGGATCTGGATGCTTGGGTGGAGGCCAGCCGTACCCTGCCCGGGAACGCAGCACAGGTGACCATTCTCCGAGAGGACTGGGAACTTGTTACGGCCCTGTCCGGCCCCCGGACCGTACGGGACCTGGCCACCGAACTGGGCCGAGGCTGCTACTCGACGGCGCGGGTGGTGAACCGCTTAGAGCAAGCGGGTCTGGTCGAGGTCATCGCCACCAACGTCGAAGCTGATGTCGTCCCGATCCGTCGGCGCGATAGTGAAGCCGCACCCGCGGGCATCGAAGCCGAGGTGGACCCGCTCCTAGCGATGGGACTCCCCCACCGCACGGCCAACAGCTCGTTCGACGAGCGTGGCGTGGCCGACGACCCGCTGACCATCCACATCGGTGACACCATCGCCGGCGCTCTGGCGGCCGACGACGAGGCGGCCTTCACCGAGCCGAGACTCGCCGCGGTACCGGACATCCCTGAGGCCCATCGCTGGGACGAATCGCGCTTGGTGGCCGATGGTGGTGCGCTCCACCACGAGGATCTGACCCCGACTTCGCTCGACGCCCCACGGCCCACGGACCCGAACGCCGCCTGGCTGGCCGACCTCTACTCGCAGTTCATTGACGAGCCCGAGGCGGCGGCCACCAGCGCGAAAAAACGACGGCGCGGCGAGCCAAGCCCCGTGGACGTGGCCTTCAAGTCTGATGAGCAGGATGCCGACGCCCGGGTGTCAACCCTCAAGCGCTTGGTGGGTGCGCTCAAGAAACTCTGAGGACGGGAGTCAGGCCCCGACCGACAGACGAATGCCCATCACCTGATCATGGATCTTCTCGGCCAGGCGCCGGGTCATGGCAAACACATGATCGGCTTGCGCCTCATCGTGCAGCGCGAGCCCACAGACCGGGGTTACCAACGCCTGCCGCCGGAGCAGAACGGGATCGCACCCCGATTGCACCAGCTCGCACCACTGGGCCGACAACTGCCGCCACGAACGCGACGGTTGTTCGCCAAGCGGGCCATCGGTTGCCACCGCACCCCAAGCCACCCATCCCCCACGTTCGAGAAAGGTGCCGAGCGCCCCGGCCGAACCGGTGACGTCTGCGCCAACGGGCAGCGAGAGCAGTTGGGGGCCGGCTTGAAGCAGCAGTCGCCAGTCGGTCGCCCCGCAGCAATGAACGCCCGTGACCGCCCGGCCTTCCACCACAGCGAGCGCGCCCGACAGCAGGTCGATGACCCCATCGGCCACCAACGGCAGGTCTGGGCGAAGGCCACCGACAAGCCCCGGCTCGTCGAAGACCAACACGCGGGGCACACCGGGCGCACGGGCATCGGCCAAGTCGAGAAGATCACGTGCTCGGGCCGACACCCCCGTCGCCGCCACCGCGAATGCTTGCTCCGCGGGCACCCCGGCCTGGATCAACATCAGGGCGAGGGTGACCGGCCCCGTGATCTGCAACTTCACCGCGCCGGTGCGACCGGCCACCACGTCGAGGAACCGACGCCACGTCACGAAGGGTCGACCGAGCAACTCGCGGTCCCCGAGCGGAGCAGCTGGGTCCAGCTGAGTTGGATCGGGAACCGAAAGCGTCCCGTCATTGCCCAGCACGACCCCCTGGATCCCCCAAGCCGCCTGCGGGATCATCATTTCGAGGGGTTCTAGGGCGGGCAGGGTGGGCGCAGCCGGCAGCTCAGGAGTGCGGTCGAGCACGAACGCAATGGCTGCTTCTCGGTCCGTATGCGGGAGGCTGCCGACCGACGTGGGGGCGCCCAGAGGCAGGATCACGCCTGGATCCACGACCACCTCGACAGCACCCACCACAAGCCTTTCTTCGATTCCCCACCCACTGGAATAGCCACCAGCGACGTGCGTCGGCAAATCTCGACGGGTGACCCGCTTCGAACAGCTCGGCCCATGGCCGGCTCGAGCCCTCTGGATCGCTCTCGCCTTGATGTCCGGTGGACCGCTTCACGACGCGGTCGGAGGCCGCAGCACGGCCGTCCGACTGGTGGTGTTGATCGGGCTGGGCCTGTGGTGGTGCGCCGGCCTCGTTGCCCTCCTCGTACCGCGGAGCACGGCCCTCACGGCGCTGCGGATTGTCGTACCCGGTGGCCTAGCGGCGGCGATTGCGGCCGCGTTCGCGGGTCCATCGGTTGCTGCGGCCGACGCCGCCACCGTTGCGGTCGCATCGTTGGCAACTTTGGCGGTCCTGGTGCCATGGATCGGCGATAGGTGGGTGGACGGATCCTCCTATGGCCCCGAACGGCGGCTCCTGCTTCGGCCGCCGGTCCTAATCAGCGCCGTCCTTGCGCCGGTCGCCTGGTTGGTGGTGGTGCTCGGGGTTTCGGTCGGTCCCCTCCTGCTGGCCTCGGAGCAATGGATCGTCGGGTTCTTGGCCCTGGCCGTTGGCTGGGCCCTGGCCGCCGCCGGCACCCGATCGCTGCATCAACTGGCCCGACGATGGGTCGTCCTGGTGCCGACCGGCCTCGTGATCCACGACTCCCTCACCATGCCCGAACCCCAGCTCGTCCTTCGCCGCATGATCACGCGCCTCGGCCCTGCCTTGGCCGACACCACTGCCGATGACCTCACCGCGGGCGCCAGTGGATTGGCGCTCCAACTGGACCTGGTCGAGCCCGTCGATCTACTCCTGCGTGACGGTAACAACGCCACCAAGACCAAGACGACGGCGAGCCTGCTGTTCACCCCAAGCCGTCCGAAACACCTCCTAGACGCGGCCAGCAAGCAGAAAATCCCCATCGGCTAGCCCGCCGCCGGCGACGAGGTCTCCTTCGTAGGCCACCAGGCTCTGGCCGGGGGCGATACGGCGCTGGGGGGTGCGCCAGCGGACGACAACACGGGTCGGGTCGGTCGGGTCGGTCGGGTCCGTGGCCACTGTTGCCGGCTGCGGTCCACCGTGTGCGCTGCACTGAACCAAGACCTCCCCAGCCACGGGCCTGGCGGTCCACGCGAACTCGCGGGCGGCTTGGGTCGACACCAGCAAGTCTGCGCCGCGGCCAACGGTGACCGTGGCTGCGGCCCGGTCTATCCCCACCACATAGCGGGGTGCCTCGCCGCCCGAAAGCCCGAGGCCCTTGCGTTGACCAAGCGTGACAAGTTCAACCGCAGGAACCGAACCGACGGCCACGCCCGCAGTGTCGATGACCCGGGCCGGGGTGAGAGGAATATGATCGCCCAGGAAGGACCCGCGGCCACGAGTTTTCGTTATGAAACAGACGTCCTGACTGTCCGGCTTGGTGGCGGTGCGGAGGTCCAGTCCTGCGGCCAAGCGGCGGACTTCGGACTTCTCCATACCCCCAATGGGGAACATGGTCCGGGCCAGCTGATCCTGACCGAGCATGTGGAGCACGTAGCTCTGGTCCTTGGCCGAGTCTGCACCCCGTTGGATACGACGAGTGCCGTCGGGCCGCAGGACAATGCGGGCGTGATGACCGGTGGCCACTGCGTCGAAACCGAGGGTCTCGGCCCGTTCGCTCACCGCTGCGAACTTAATATGGCGGTTGCATTCGATGCACGGGTTGGGCGTGCGGCCGGCGGCGTGATCGTCGGCGTAAGGCCCCACCACGTGCTCGGTGAACGCGTCGCCAAAGTTGAACGTGTGGTGGTCTACGCCAAGCGTGTCGGCCACGCGGCGAGCGTCATCCACGTCGCTAACCGAGCAGCACCCCGAGTCGCTCTCGCCACCCCATAATTTGAGCGTCACGCCCACCACATCGTGGCCGTCATCGCGCAGGAGCGCGGCGGCCACCGAGGAGTCGACCCCGCCGGACATCATCACCAGGACACGCATCAGGGCCGCCCCCCAAAGACGACTGGAACCGGCGAGGAAACCGCTGACCGCGATCGCAATTGGCCGATCGCGGCGGGTACGGCCAACAACGCCGCGTCGACATCGGCGTCGGTGCTGCACCAGCCCAGCGATAGACGCAAGGCTCCCGCCGCCAGCGCGTCCGGAACACCAATGGCGGCCATCACGTGCGACCGCTCGGTGGCCCCGCTTGAACAACTCGAACCCCAGGAGGCACCGATCCCTGCGTGGTCGAGCAGAAAGAGGAGAGCTTCTCTGTCCACCCCGGGAAAGCACACGTGGAGCGTTGCCGGGGTCCGGTCCGCGGCATCGGCGGGGGACATGACCACCGCGTCCGGGATTGCCGCCAAGAGGCCGCGAGCCAGGCGGTCCCGAAGAGCCTCCGTCTGGACGCCGGTGGCCTGGCGTAGGGCCGCGTTGGCCGTGAGCGCGGCAGCGAACCCGACGGCACCGGCCACATCGGGGGTACCGCTTCGCCGCTCCTGCTCTTGGCCACCGCCCCGCAGCAGTGGGACCAAACGAGTTCCCTTGCGGACCACGAGCGCGCCGATGCCCTTGGGGCCACCAACCTTGTGCCCGCTGAGGCTCACCAGGTTGGCGGCGGCGGTGTGACTGGCCAAGTCCAGCCAAGGGGCGGCGGCCACCGCGTCGGTGTGCAGGGCCGTTGAGGGGGAAACGCGCTCGATCACCGCCGCAATGGCTCCGATCGATTGGACCGTGCCGAGTTCATTGTTGGCGGTCATGGCCGACACCACCGCAACCGGCGGCCCCGCTCCGAGCAGCACCTCCAGCGCATCGAGGTCGAGACGACCGAGCGAGTCCACGGCGACGGTGACCCCGCCCGAGGCGCGAACGGGTTCGAGGACGGCGTGATGCTCCACGGCCGAGCAGGCGGCGAGGCCACCAGTGACGGCCACCACCCCGCTGATAGCCAGGTTGTCGGCCTCGGTCCCGCCCGACGTGAACACGATCTCGGCGGGCTTCGCTCCAACAATGGCCGCCACGCGATCACGGGCATCGTCGAGATGACGACGAGCCTCCCGAGCCCAACGATGCGAGCCCGAGGGATTGCCGAAGACCTGCCCCAGGAGTGGGGCCATGGCGGCCACGGCCTCGGGCCGCATCGGCGTGGTTGCCGCGTGGTCGAGGTAGGCGTGGGGCATGAGGACAAGGCTACGACGCGGGCCTGCCTGCGACACTGGCGAGATGGATGGATACGATGCAACCACCTACGGAGACCGGTTCGCCGATGTCTACGACGACTGGTATGGCGACATCACCGACACCGACGCCTGCGTGGACGCGCTCGCCCGGCTCGCCGGTAGAGGGCCTGTTCTGGAACTGGGCGTGGGTACCGGCCGCCTCGCCATCCCTTTGGCGGCGCGGGGCCTGGCGATCACCGGGCTGGACTCCTCGGCCGCCATGCTGGCCCGCCTGGCGAGCAAACCGGGCGGAGCGGGCGTGACCGGCGTAGTGGGCGATATGGCGGACCCCAAAGGACCCGGTCTGAACCCAGGCTCATTCGGGCTGGCATTTGTGGCCTACAACACACTCTTCAACCTGATCGCTCCGGGCGAGCAGCAACGCTGCCTCACCAACGTGGCCGCCATGCTGACCAGCGACGGGTCGTTCGTGGTGGAGGCCTTCGTGCCCGATACCAGCGCGCACGCCGACGACACGGTGGCTCCGCGCCAGGTCACGGCCGATCGCGTGGTGCTGAGCGTGAGCCGTTCGAACCCCGAGCGCCAGGAAGTATTGGGGCAATACGTGGACATCACCGAGGCCGGGATCAAGCTGCGCCCCTGGCACATTCGCTGGGCGACCACGACCCAGCTCGACGACATGGCGGCTGCCGCCGGATTAGTCTTGGCGGACCGCTGGGCCACTTGGACGGGCGAACCGTTTAACGGCGATGCCCCGGCCCACGTGAGCGTGTACCGCCGGGCGCCATGCTGACCAACACCGGAAGCCGCGCCTTTCGCGTTGCTGGCTCCTACGATGCGGGGGACCGCCTCGGGCCTGGGAAAGACACGCCATGAACCAACTTCGGCTGAACCCGTTGACCGGGCGATGGGTCACCGTCGCCACCGGCCGGGCCTCCCGTCCTGAAGATTTCGCCCGAGACCAAACCCCGGTCGAAACCAACCCGGTCAGTCCGTGCCCGTTCTGTCCCGGTCACGAAGAAGAACTTCCGCCGGCGCTCGAGACCTACGGCACCAGCGGAGAATGGCTCCTACGGGTCGTGCCCAACCGGTATCCGGCCTTTGAGGGCGCTGGCGCTATGCAGGTGGAGCACCTCGGTCCGCTCTTCGCCAAGGCACCGGCCACCGGCATTCACGAAGTGTTGGTGTTCACCCCCCAGCACGATCGCAGCTGGGCTGACCTCGATGATCGCCAAGCCGGTTTGGTCATGGCCGCCCTGCGGGACCGACTGGAAGACCACTCGTTGTCCTCGGGCATTCGCTATAGCCAGGCCATTGTGAACCACGGCCGGGCGGCCGGAGCCAGCCTGTCCCACCCCCACGGTCAGCTCTTGGGCATCCCGTTTGTACCAGGCGAGTTGGCCGAGGAAATGGCCGGGTTCCGTCGATTCTCGGGGGCCTGCCTGCTGTGCGCAACCGTGGACGCTGAGCGTGCCGCTGGCCACCGGATGGTCTCCGACAAGGACGGCGTGGTGGTGGTTTCACCCTGGTGGAGTGGCGTGCCGTTTGAGTTGCTCATCATCCCGGAGGCACATGAAGGCCACCTACGGCGCGCGGCACCGGGTGACCTGGCGGCGGTGGGCCACGCCATCCGCGACGCGCTGCACCGGATGCGCGAACTCCTCGGGGACGTGTCGTACAACCTGGTGGTTCACACGCTGCCTCATCACGCTGACGATCCGTTCCATTGGCATGTCCACGTCGTGCCCCGTATCCACAGCGTGGGCGGGTTCGAGCAGGGAACGGGGGTGCCGATCAACATCGTCGCCCCTGAAGACGCATGCTCACTGCTCACCTCGTGAGCCGCTTGGCTTGCGTTGCCAGCGTGTCCACTCTCGACGTGTCCCGAATTCCGAACCAGCCTGCAAGCAGCCCGTAGCGCTCGGCCTACAGTCGTCTCATGGGTCGCATTCGGGTTTCCACGGTGATCAACGCTTCGCCCGAGACAGTCTGGGAGGAAGTCCGCCACATCGACCGACACGTCGACTGGATGGCCGACGCCGCATCGATCACCTTCCGGACCGAGCAAATCTCCGGCACCGGCACCTCATTCGATTGCCTCACCAAGGTTGGTCCCCTCAAGCTCACGGACCGGATGACCATCACCGCCTGGGTAGATGGCAAGGAAATGGGCGTGGAGCACCAAGGGCTGGTGACCGGCGTAGGCCAGTTCACCCTGGCCGAGGTCATGTCGGGCCAGACCGAATTCACCTGGGAAGAACGGCTGATCTTTCCGTGGTGGATGGGCGGCCCAGTAGGCGGCGTGGTCGGTGGACTGCTCATGCGTCAGATTTGGAAGCGCAACCTGCGTGTCCTCAAAGACCTCGTGGAGCGGGGGAGCTCAGCCGCCTGAGTCGCTGCCGGAGCTAGTCATGCCGCAGGTAGCCCGAGGCCGTGTGGTCTCGTGGCCCGGTCGCTAGCCGACGGGAGGGGTCCAACCGCTGGCGAAGACCACCGCAACAACCAGGCAGAGGGCACCAACGGCGCCACAAGCAGCCAGCGGCACCCGCTTGTCGACTCCGGGCCGACGGCCGTAGTCGAACAAGATCCAGCCCGCCGCGGCCCCCCCGGCGAGGCCACCGAGGTGGCCACCGATCGAGATGCCCCCCAAACCAAAGGTGATGACCAGGTTGATCATCAGCACACCGAGCAATGGTGAATCTCGGAACGAAATCCCTTGCGCTCGCTGGGCCAGGAAGACCGCTCCCATGAGCCCGAAGATCGCCCCCGAGGCGCCCGCGGTGAGCTGGCCGGGCGACAGCAGCAGTGCCCCGAGCCCACCGGAACAAAGCGACACGCCATAGATGACCCCGAAGCGGAGCCGGCCACCCAGGTTTTCCACGGCATTGCCCAAGATCCATAGGGCATACATATTCACGGCGAGGTGAAAGATTCCGAAGTGCAAGAAGCCGGAGGTGATGATCCGGTACCACTGACCCTCACCGACCCCGATGAGCCGATGGCCGTCGAAGGCCTTGGCGATGAGCCCAAAGTCGATATGAAGTTGCCCGGCGCCGCCACTCAGCGCCTGCTTCCCCTCCATGACCAAGCCAATGAGGAAGACGGCGACGTTGACGGCAATGAGAATCTGCGTGAGTACCGGCCGGGCCCGAAGCGACCCAACCCCCTGGTACACCTTTTGCTTGCCCTGCTTGGTGCATTCCGGGCAGTGAAACCCGACCGATGCCTGGTGCATGCACTGGCCACAGATCGGTCGATCACATCGTTGACAGATCACCCCAGCGGGCTGATCGGGGTGTCGGTAACACGTTTGGACGGCGGTATCCACGGCCAAGACCGTAGCGGGATCGACCGAAAATCGGCCGTCAACGGATCTAACGCAGGTCGTCGCCCAACTCGTCGACTAGCGAGAACCAGTAGAAGCCATACGGCGGCAGCGTCACGAAATAGGGCAGTTCGCCGATTTCCGGGAACGGCACCCGACCGAAAAGTTCCACCGGTATTTTTCCCGACAACGCAGACAGATCCAACTCCACCGGTTGGGCCACTTTGGACAGATTGTTGACGCAGAGAACCACGTCGTCGGTTCCATCGTGGCGGACCTGGCAGCGTAGGAACCCAAACACCGCCTCGTTTCCCACGTCCAGCGCATCGAAGCTGCCGGTGCCGAACACGGGGTGTTCCCGCCGGGCGTGCACCATGCGCTGGACCCAGTGCAGCAGCGATCCTGGGTTCCGAAGCTGAGACTCCACGTTGACTGCGGCATAGCCGTAGACCGGATCCATGAGCGGTGGCAGATAGAGCTGGGCGAAGTCTGCCGTGGAGAACCCGCCATTTCGGTCCGGCGTCCATTGCATGGGCGTGCGGACGCCATCGCGGTCGCCGAGGTAGATGTTGTCGCCCATGCCGATCTCGTCGCCGTAGTACATGACCGGGCTGCCGGGCAGGCTGAACAGGAGACCGTGGAACAGTTCGGTGACCCGCCGGTCGTTTTCCAACAATGGCGCCAAGCGTCGGGATATCCCCACATTGCGCTTCATGCGCGGGTCTTTGGCGTACTCGAAATACATATAGTCGCGCTCTTCGTCGGTGACCATCTCAAGGGTCAATTCGTCGTGATTGCGGAGGAAAATGCCCCATTGGCCACCGTCGGGAATGGCCGGGGTTTGGGCCATGATTTCTCGGATTGGCCGGGCCTTTTCTTGACGGGCGGCCATAAACATGCGGGGCATGAGCGGGAAGTTGAAGCACATGTGGCATTCGTCGCCATCGCCGAAATAGTCGACGACGTCGGACGGCCATTGGTTGGCCTCGGCCAAGAGCACTCGGCCGGGAAACTCCTCGTCCACCATGGAACGAAGACGGCGCAGGTACTCGTGGGTCTCCGGCAAATTTTCTCCGTTGGTGCCGTCGCGCTCAAACAGATAGGGAACGGCATCCAGACGGAAGCCGTCGAGACCAAGCCCCAACCAGTAGCGCACGACATCGATCATGGCATCGGCCACATCGGGATTGTCGAAGTTGAGGTCGGGCTGGTGGTGGAAGAACCGGTGCCAGTAGTACTGCTCGCGGCCCGGTTCCCACGTCCAGTTGGAGGGCTCGGTGTCCACGAAAATCACCCGCGCCTCACCCCAGCGTTCGTTGTCGTCGTTCCAGACGTACCAGTCGTGGCGAGGATTGTCCTTGGAGGACCTGGACTCTTGAAACCAGGGGTGTTGGTCGCTGGTGTGATTCATCACCAGATCGGCAATGACCTTGATGCCCCGACGGTGGGCTTCGTCGATCAACTCGGCGGCGTCGCCCACCGTGCCGTAATCCGGCAACACGGTGAAGAAGTCCGAGATGTCGTAGCCGCCATCTTTCAACGGTGATTGATAGAAGGGCAGGAGCCACAGGCAGTCCACCCCAAGCCATTCCAGGTAGTCCAGCTTCTCGGTGATGCCCCGCAGGTCTCCGGTGCCATCGCCATTGGAATCCCGGAATCCCCGAACAAGGACTTCGTAGAAGATGGCATTCTGATACCAGCGGGGATCGTCCATGCTCACCAGGCCGAGCGTAACGACCCGCCGCCAGGCCGCCGAGCGCTATCGGGGTCCTGAGTCATGATTGCCCACCCCAGGCACGGGCCGAGTGCGCCGCTCGAACGTCGGTGATCTCACCGTGGCGGCCTTGGCGTTCGAGGAGCGCAAGGAGCTCAAGGTAGGCCGCTTCGTCATCCGGGTCGATCTCCACCAGGATCGCCCACCAGCCCGTGGCCGCCTCCAGATCTCCTTCGGCAACGCCCTGGTGGGCGAGGGCGCGTAGGACGTCTCGACGAGTCCGCTCCACGGTGCTGCGTAGCCCGAGCGCAAACTCTGCATAGGGATCCTCGGCCAGGAACGAACCCTGATCGGCCAAGCCGGCCGCGACCCGAAGTTCATCGGGATCCGGGTCCGCCAGGGTGCCGACCCGTAGGCCCTTCGCCGCGTGGGCCAGGAACTCTTCGACATCGACCGACACCAGATTGAGGTCAAGCCCAACGGCCTGACGGTCCGCCCGGAGCGGGTCAGACGGAAATTGTTTTTGGGGGTCCAGCGCGCCTCGGACCATGGACAAGATGACCGACAGGCGTCCGCGCCCGGTCGGCAGATCCACGTCGGGCCAGAGCAGGTCCACCAATTCCTCGCGGGCGATCGACTGGCCCCGGCGAGAAATCAAAATCTTGAGCGCATCACGGGCCTTGCGGGAGGACCAGCGGACCGGCTCGGACATGCCTGCGCCCACTACCTCGAATCTCCCGAGGGTACGGACCCGCGCCGACGCCGCCGCTTCGGAACCTTCCGACCCGGAGGCGAATACGGCGGTGCCGGCCGCTTGGTCGGTGGCCGACTCCCCTCCGAGTACCCGCTCGGCTTCGGCCGCAATCAATATCATTCCGAGGCGGGAAGCAAGCACCAATGCTTGACTGGCGAGTCGCACGCGCTCCGGATCTCCAGCCGGGAGCACCGAAGCCAGCCCGACCCGGGCGCGGGCACCGAAACCCGGCGCGCCAACCCGATCCGCCCACGCCAGTTCCTGGCGGAAGGCAACGGCGGCCTCGGCCAATTGGCCCGCACCGCGGCGGCCCCAACCCACCGCCTCGCTCACCGGCATCCCGAACACATACGACCGACCCCACATGACGCACTGCCCCATATAGGGATCCAGCTGGTCAGCCACCCAGGCGCACAGGACTGGATCTTCGGTCATCTCCACCACGGAGGCAATGGCCGACATGATGCAGAACCACGCGAGGTCGTCCGGTCCGAGGTTGTCGGCAGCACCGATCGCAATGGGCAGCAGCCGCCGAAGTTCTGCCACATCTCCTTGGTCTGCGGCCACGACGAGCCCCAGCAAACCGAGGCTTGCCCCCGGCAGACGTGCCAGCTCCTGAAGGCGACCCTGCTCCCGACGAACGGCAAAGACCAGGCCCCCCACCACCCGGATCGCCATGTCGGGATGCAAGTTGGCCACAAGATCACCGCGCACCGTGGCTTGGCGCTCGGCCGTGTCGAAGCGCCCCTGGGCAAAGCTCAGGCTGGCGCGAGCCATGGCCGCCCGCCACCGCCAAAAGGTGGAATCGCTTCGCTCGGCCAGTACCTCCCATTCCCGGAGCAGGCGATCAACCTCCAGCAACTCACCCGCCTCGAAGGCCAAGCTGGTGGCCCAGTACAGATGTTGAACGCGGATGAGGGCATTGTGGCCATCGGGGATCAGCCGCTGATAGTCGGCCAGCCACCCGTGGCGATCCCGATGATGAAGTGGCCCGCTCTCCACGTTGAGCCGAGCCTCGGCCAGACGGCCCTGGCTGCGGGCATCACCGGCGGCGGCCATCGCCTCAAGCCGGCCAATAGCGCCGCGGGCCGCAACCACATCGCGGCGCGAACCATCGATCGAGGGCATACCCAGCAGGGAGGCCAACGCCGCCAGCAGATCGGCTTGCAGTTCCGGCCGATCCTGGAGATCGCGGTGAGCGAGCGCCTCGACAATGAGCGGGGGCGAGTCCAAATCCTGGGCCTCGAACACTTCCGAGCGAGCCAGCGCCGCCTTGGCCAGCAGCGAACCTGAATCCGATCGGCGGGCCAGGCCGGCCAGGTCGGCGCTTATCGCCAACGCCGAGACGCCGTCGCCCACGGTCACGAGGTCGCTGATGGCCTGCGCCAGCTGATTGCCTTGCGCTTCAAAGTCACCATGCCGGCCCCAATGCCGCGCCGCTTGTTCGGACCAGCGGGCCGCCTCTCGATGTCCACTCAACCGGCGGGCGGCGTGAGCCGAGCGTTCCGCCCATCGGGCAACCTCGGCCGGGTCGGACAGCGCACCAGCGTCGAGCAGGTGCTGAGCGATAACCGCCGCTGGGACATCCTCACCGCGCCCGGCCAGCGTCGCCGCGGCGGCGGCGTGAGCGGTGGATCGGTCGACCGGTCCCAGTTCGTCGTCGAGCGTGTCCTGCACCAGGGCGTGGGTAAAGGCGATCTCATCCCCGGTGGCGGCCACCACGCCTGCGGCAAAGGCGGGGGCCAACTCATCGCGGACCCGGGTGACCGTTCGTCCGGCAACGGCGGCCAAGACCTCCGGTCGAAACCCGGGACCGAGCACGGACGCGAGGGCGAGCAATTCCCTGGTTGCCTCGGGCAACGGCTCAAGCCGGGCCCGAACCGCGGCCCGAATGCCGGAAGGAATGTCGGCCAAACCAGCCGAACCACCCCTGCCCACTGCGGCTACCAACTGTTCGACGTAGAGGGCATTTCCCCCGGATCGGGCCAGGACCTCAACGGCAATCGCGCCATCGCCGTCGCCCTCGGTTACCCCTTCCGAGCCAAGCAGGGCGCGGACCTCCACCAATCCAAGGGTGGAGGGCACCAGCCGGCGCCCTGAGGCCGCCACCGCCGCCAAGGCCGCATCCCGGGCCCGATCGGTGCGCAGCTCGTGGATTCGGTGGGTCCCGATGATGAGAATGGGGAGCTCTCGGGCGGTGCCGGCCAAGAAGCGCAAGAGCTGCAGGGAAGGGAGGTCTGCCGCATGCAGGTTGTCCAGGACCAGTACCCGGGTCTCATCGGATCGGTGGCGGAGGGCTTCGTAGACGGCGTCGTAGGCGGCAAACGGCTCATCGACCCGAGCGGCCAGACCTTCCTGGGCCGCATCCAGCGCGTCGTCGCCAATGGAGCGCAGCACTTGGATCCACGGCCAGAAGGCGGGGGCACCGCCAATTTCTGCACAGCTCCCCCAGTGAACCGGCACACCCCGGGCTTGCAGGCCGTCGGTGAACACCTCGGCTAGCGAAGTTTTGCCCACGCCCGGATCCCCGGCGATGAGCAGGACGACCAGGCCATCGGCGGCCGCGTCGAAGGCGTCCTCCAGCGCGGCAAGCTCCTCCGTGCGACCCACGAACGGTGCTGACCTGACCGGGCGCCCAGACATGGAAAGATATTAGGGCTCCTGAGACGCGACCATCGGGGGAGCCGGTAAACCGACACCCCCCGGGGCCCCGCCCCAGAACGGTCGCCACCCGTTCAAGGAACTCCCTGATCGTTTCATCCAACCCTTCAAGAATCCTGTAACTCGCCCGAATTGCCCAGGTAGGTGACGGGTGGGGTGGGTCGTTCGGGGACCGCAACGGTGCCAGTGGGCCAGCCCAGATACACCAAGGCCACCAGGTCATGGCCACTATCCACCCCGGCTACGGCCCGAACCGCCGGAACCAGCACGTCGGCCACGGTGCCCCAATACGAGCCGAGCCCGTGAGCGGTGGCCGCCACCAGTAAGTTTTGCGTTGCCGCCGCCACCGCATCTCGGTCCTCTCGGCAACGAACGACGTCGTGGTCGTTGCGGATCTGCCAGATCAACATGACCGAAGCGCTGCGACGATATTTCCCCGCCAGCTTGGCCACCTTCGGTCCCTCCAGGTCGCTGGCGATGGCGAGCTCAGCCATGGTTTCACCCAACTGCCCTCGGGCCTCGCCGGCGAGCACCGTGAACGCCCATGGCCAGGTTCGCTTGTGATTCGGTGCCCACGTTGCCGCGGAGATCAGGCGATCAATGAGCTCAGCAGGAACCGGCGTCTCGGCGTCCATGAGCAAGCTGGTGCGCCGGGAGGCAATCACCTGGTCCACGAGCTCGCCCACATCAACGAGTCCAAGCGGGTTGAGCGACCGGGGTTCTGCCATCCCCTGAGTGTGCCGCGGTTTTGTGATCTTCCTGTGAACCGGCGGCGCCACCGCTACCGGGCGGGCGGATCGCTGGCTACGGTCCCCGTCATGCGTGCCCTGCGGAGCTTCACGATCAGACCCCGACTTCCAGAGGCTCTCGCGTCTCTAGAGGACCTGGCTATGAACCTTCGATGGGCGTGGGACGATCGCACTCGAGACCTCTTCCGCTGGGTAGACCCCGATGCTTGGGATGCAACCAGGCACGATCCCGTCCAGCTGCTCGGCCGGGTGAGCCCACAACGCCTGGCATCGCTGGCGGCAGACCCGGCGTTCCTCCGCTTCCTTGGCGAAGTCAACGACGAGTTGGCCCGCTACCTCGAGGCACCGCGCTGGTTCCAGACCAGGCCCGAGTCATCGCTGCGACAGGTGGCGTACTTCTCACCGGAGTTCGGCATTGCCGAAGCACTTCCCCAGTACTCCGGCGGCCTCGGGATTTTGGCCGGAGACCACCTCAAGTCCGCCAGCGACCTCGGTGTCCCGCTGGTCGGCGTCGGGCTTTTCTACCGTCATGGCTACTTCCGCCAGGGACTCTCGGCCGAGGGCTGGCAGCAAGAGCGGTTCCCAGACCAGGATCCGTGGGCCATGGCGCTCACGCTCTGCGAAGGCATACGGATCCAAGTCGATCTGGCCGGCACGCCGCTGGAGGCCCGGGTGTGGCGGGCCGACGTGGGCCGCGTCCCGCTCTACCTCCTAGACGCCGACGTGGAGGAGAACCCCGAGGAGCTGCGGGGGGTGACTGACCGCCTCTACGGCGGCGACGTCGAGCATCGGCTTCGTCAGGAAATTCTTCTGGGCATTGGTGGCGTACGGGCACTGGAGGCCCTGGGCATCGATGCCCAGGTCTTCCATACCAACGAGGGACACGCAGGATTCCTGGGCCTCGAACGCATGCGACGGGCCATCGTGGACGAGGGCTTGACCTTTCCCGAGGCCGTGGAGGCAACCCGGGCCGCCTCCATTTTCACCACCCACACCCCGGTCCCGGCCGGTATCGACCGGTTCCGACGGGAGCTGATCGAGACCTACTTCAGCAGCTGGGTTTCTGAAGTCGGCATCACCGTCGACGAACTCATGGCGCTCGGCCACCGTCCCGGCGGTACCCCCGAGGAGGTCACCGATGCGGTCGACCGCTTCAATATGGCCGTTATGGGGCTGCGCCTGGCGGGCCGATCCAATGCCGTCTCCAAGCTGCACGGTGCCGTCAGCCGAGACATGTTTTCCGCGCTGTGGCCGGAACTTCCGTCCGACGAGGTGCCCATCACCTCGGTCACCAACGGGGTCCACGCCGGCACGTGGGTTTCGGCCGACATGACCGACTTGCTCTCGCGCCATGTGCTCCCCGACTGGGACGAAGCCGAAGCCGAGAGCTGGGACCGCATCTGGTCCACCCCCGACGATGAACTCTGGCGGGTGAAAGATCAGGCCCGTTCACGCCTGGTGGCCTTCGTGCGGGACCGGATGCGCCAGCGGACCATCGAGGCGGGCACGTCCGCCTCCGAGGCCGCCTGGGCAGACGAACTGCTGGACCCCAATGCGCTCACCATCGGCTTTGCCCGCCGGTTCGCAACCTACAAGCGGGCCAACTTGCTGCTGGCTCAGGGCGAACGCCTGCAACGCCTCCTGCTCGACCCGGTCCGGCCCGTGCAGTTCGTCTTTGCCGGGAAGGCCCACCCGGCCGACGACGAGGGCAAAGAAATGATCCGCCAGATCGTGGCCTATGCCAAAGAACTGGGCGTACGCCACCGATTCGTTTTCCTGGACGACTACGACATTGCCGTAGCCCGGTCGCTCTACCAAGGGGCCGATGTCTGGCTCAACACCCCGCGGCGGCCGCACGAAGCCTGCGGGACCAGCGGCGAGAAAGCGGCCCTGAATGGCACGCTCAACTGCTCGATCCTTGACGGCTGGTGGGACGAAATGTTCGACGGCGAGAACGGCTGGGCCATCACATCGGCGGAGGACCAGCCGGACCTCGAACTCCGGGACCGGCTGGAGGCGGACAGTCTCTTTGATCTGCTCGAACACCAAGTCGTGCCCCTCTTCCACGACCGCTCCCCCGGCGCCCCACCACGCGGCTGGCTCCGTCGGGTGAAGGCCAACTTGGCTTCGCTCGGCCCGCAGGTGGTGGCCTCGCGTATGGTGCGCGACTACGTCACCGAGCTCTACGAGCCCACCGCCACCACGGCCGACACGCTTCGCTCGGACAGCCATGCCCGGGCAAAAGCACTCGCCAGCTGGAAGAGTCGAGTGCTCGTTGGTTGGGATGGCGTTGAGGTCGATTCCGTCGAGGCCAGTGACGACGTGGCCGACCTGGGCGCCACCCGGGCAGTCCACGTCACCGTGGCGCTGGGTTCGCTGGAACCGAACGATGTGGCCGTCCAACTAGTCCACGGTCGGGTGGGCCCGCACGACGAGCTGGAGGCGCCCACTACCACCACGTTGACGTGCGAGGACCCGTCAGCGCGGCCTGCGGTATATCGCGGCGATGTGCCGTGTGACCTACCGGGCCGCTATGGCTTCACCGTCCGGGTTGCGCCAACGCACGCCGACCTGCCCACCACGCTGGACCTAGGCCGCCTCACCTGGGCCTGACCGAGCCGCTCAGCGACCGGTGAAGGAAGCGTGGCCAGGGCCATTGGCCTTGAACGATTCCACCCCGATGCGAGCATCATCGGTGGCAAACACCTCTTCGAACAACTGTTGTTCGAGGTCCAGACCAGAGGCCAGTGAGCCATCTAGGCCACGGTCGATCGCCGCTTTGGCCATCCCCTGAGCAACCACGGCCCCCGAGGCCAGTTCGAACGCCCACGCCACCGCTTCGGCGTGAAGCGCTTCCGGGTCGACCACCCGGTCAGCCAACCCCATGGCCAGGGCCTCGTCGGCTCGCACCTGACGCCCGCTGAAAATCAGGTCTTTGGCCCGCGCCGGACCAACCAGACGGGCCAGCCGCTGTGTTCCGCCGCCACCGGGAATGATCCCCAGCAGGATTTCCGGCTGGCCGAACCGGGCCCGGGAGGATGCCAGCCGGAAATCACAGGCCAGGGCCAGCTCACAGCCCCCGCCCAGGGCGAACCCGGCCACTGCAGCAATGGTGGCTCGGGGGATGGCGGCCACCGCATTGAGCGCGTCCAGAAACAAGCCTCCAATCGCTCGTGCCTCGTCCGGTCCGAAGAACTCGCTGATATCCGCGCCGGCGGCAAAGACCCGATCTCCCCCGGTGAACACCACCGCACCGGGCGGCTGTTCCGTCAACGACTCGGCCGCAGACCGGAGTTGGCGCAGCACCTCCGAGGACAGCGCGTTCACCTTGGGGTTCTGCAAGGTGACCACAGCAACACCGTCATCACGACGTTCGATGGACACCAGGGGCTCAGCAGTCTCGGCCATCCGGCGACAATACGGGTCGCTGCAGGGCCGACAAAGCCCGCCGCTTCAGGCGTCGACCGGGCCAAGGATCTCGTCGGCGGCCGACCAGGGGTCCAGCCGACCGGCGGCGACATCGCCCTCGAGCTCCCTGCGGCGACCGGCTCGAAGGAGCCCGTCAGCCTTGGCCCGCAGACGCTGCGCCACGATGAGGTCCAGTTCATGCTGACGGCGCGCCGCACGCCGGGTGACCAAGTGTCCCGACTGTTCAAGATGGGCGCGGTGCTCGCCGACTGCGGCCCACAGCAGGTCTGCGCCCTCGCCCTCGGTGGCCACCGTGCGAATCACCGGCGGCCGCCATGAACCGGTATCGGTCAGGTCCATCATGGACTCCAGGTCATGGGTCGTCTGCGCCGCGCCCGGCCGATCAGCCTTATTCACCACGAACACGTCGGCAATCTCCATGAGGCCCGCCTTATTGGCCTGGACACTGTCGCCCCATCCGGGATTCACCACCACCACGGTGGTGTCGGCCGAACCAGCCACCTCAACCTCGACTTGGCCGACCCCAACGGTCTCGATGACCACCCACCCGAACCCAGCCGCGTCGAGGACCCGGATGGCCTCGGGCGCAGCCAGGGCCAGCCCCCCGAGGTGCCCTCGCGTGGCCATGGAACGGATGAAGACTCCCCCGTCCAGCGCGTGTTCGCTCATGCGGACCCGATCACCCAGGATCGCCCCACCCGTATACGGCGAAGACGGGTCTATGGCCAGCACCGCCAACCGCTCGTTCGCCAACCGAGCCTGTGCCACCAGGGCACTCGTGAGCGTGGATTTTCCGGCCCCGGGCGCGCCCGTGATACCCACCGAGTACGCCGAGCCGGCCAGTGGGTAGGCCAACCGCCCTACAACATGTGCCTCGGGACCACCACGCTCCACCATCGTGAGCAACCGGGCCAGCGCACCCCGATCTCCGGTGCGCGCCGCTTGGATGAGATCCACCGGACGGTCAGACATGGCGCCGACGCTACCGATTGGGCCGCGATCAGAGGGAGACGGCGGACTCAGTCTGGTTGTCGACCCCGTACTGCTCCACCGACGTCACCCCCGGCACCCGATCCTTGAGGATCCGCTCGACGCCCGCCTTGAGCGTGACCGTGGAGGCAGGGCACGACACGCATGCTCCGGTGAGTTCCACCGTGACCACGCCGGTCTCCTCATTGAAGTCGCGCAGAAAAATATCTCCGCCATCGGCCTGGATAGCGGGACGAATGACATCGATGGTGGCGCTGACCTTGTCGTGCACAGGACTCCTCTGGGGACGATGCAGTGTCGCATGGCCATCTTGGCCACGGCGAACTGCGCCCCGTACAACCGTCGAGTCTCCCCCGGTGTTCCCCGTCGCCGCGTCGCCGCGTTGCCACCGTTGCTGCTGGTCTGAGAGGCTGCCGCATGCTTGGCGTTGCTGGGGTGCTGGCTCATGAGGGTGGGTGGGACGAGATGTTGCTCGTCGCCGTGCCCATCGCCATCCTCGTGTTGCTGTTGCGCATTACCACCACTCGGACGAGCCGGGCCGAGGCCGACCCCGAGGCGGACAAGCCGCAGGACACCTGACGGCCAGTTGTCGTCTGAGACCAACATCACGTCGTTCACGGTGGACGCCGCCGGGCTCGCCGCCCTGCGCTCTCCGCGCGCCGATCTACTCCTGGAACGCGTCGACGGGCCGGACCATTTCGTCCTGGCTGAGGGGCCATTTACGCACTACGACCGGACCCTCACGGTTGCCCAGGAGGGCGATGGCTACGAGGTTTCGGAGACCATTGTGTGGGACCTGGCCATTCCCATCTGGGGAGGCTTATTCCGCCGAGTCGTCCGACGCACGTTGGTCCGCAATGAGCCGCCGCGGCCACCCGCCGATGGCGAATCGGTGGCCCGGGCCCCCTGGTGGTCCCCACCCACTCGTCTGTCGGCCCGGTCCGCTGAGGTCCTGAGCCGGCTGTGCGGACTGGCCCTGCTCTCGGGCTACCTGGGCACGATCATCACCCAGACCCTGACCTTTGCTGGCGACCAATTCGGGGCTTCCACCACGGCTCGAGGCACCACCCTGGCCGCCGTCCGCCTGGGCGTTCTTTTCTCTCTGGCAATCATGGCCCTAGCGGATCGACGGGGCCGCCAGAAGCTGCTGGTTGCCTCCGCCATCGGCGGCAGCGTGGCCGCCGCGGCCGGGGCATTGGCCCCGAACCTTCTGGTCCTGGCTGGCACCCAGACCGTGTCTCGATCGTTCTCCACGGCAATGGGCCTCCTCATTGCCGTTACCGCTGCGGAGGAAATGCCGGCCGGCGTTCGGGCCTATGCGGTGAGCGTGCTGGCCATGACCGCTGCGCTCGGGGCAGGGGTTGCCGTGCTCCTGCTTCCGGTGGCAGACGCGGCGCCCTGGGCGTGGCGGCTCATCTACGTCGTTCCCCTCTTGACGTTGCCCTGGTTCTTGACGATCGGTCGGCGGCTGCCCGAGAGCCAACGGTTCATCCGTCAGCACGGCATCAAGACCACCCTGGCCGGGCACCGAACCCGTCTCTTACTCCTGGGTTCGACCGCATTCTTCGGGCTGCTTTTCTTTGCCCCCAACAGCCAATTCCAGAACGATTTCTTGCGGGATGAGCACGGGTTCTCTGCGCTTCAGCTCACGTTGTTCACGCTCGGCACCAGCACGCCGGCGGGCATTGGCATCGTGATCAGCGGCCGCCTGGCCGACATTCGGGGCCGCCGCCTGGTGGGCACCGTCGGCACGGTTGGCGGGGTGATCTTGCTGGCCATCACGTACCAGGTGGGCGGTCCATGGCTCTGGGTGTTCTCCATTCTTGGCTCGATGGTGGCGGCAGCCACCGTTCCGGCCCTGGCCGTCTACGGGCCGGAACTGTTTCCGACCGCACTCCGCGGGAAGGCCAACGGCCTGATCAGTCTGGCCGGGGTGGCCGGGAGCGCCACTGGCCTCATTCTCGGTGGACGGATGCAGGAGCATTTCGGTCGGTTCGGACCGGGCATTGCCATCTTGGGCGTCGGTCCCCTGGTGGTGGCCGGTCTCGTGGTGGCGTTCTATCCCGAGACGGCCCGTCGCGAGCTGGAGGAACTCAACCCGGAGGATGCTGCCGCGCCCCCATCATCGGGCTGACTGGCGGCAATGCATCGATCCATGCCAGCACAACCGAGCAGATCTCGTCGTCCGCATCCTTTACCTCGTGGCGACCGTCCTGGAGCCAATGGTGGGTCACCACTCCTGGGATGGTGGCGGTGGCCGCCTGAAGTTCTTCCGGGGTACCAAACGGATCACGCGTGCCAGAGATGAACAGGCAAGGAACCGTGAGATGGGGAAAATGCTCCACGCGGAGGCGCTCGGGCTGGCCCGGCGGATGAAGCGGATAACTCAGCAAGATCAAACCGGCCGCGGGCAGCCCTTCTGCCACCGCCATCGAGCACATCCGACCGCCCATCGAACGCCCACCGAGCAGAAGGCGGTCCGCCGAGCACGGCACCTGCGCCACGAACGCCGCCGCGTCGGCCAGCACCGATGCGATCAGCTTGGGTGCCCGATCCGGCGGCTTTCTACCCTCCTTGCGGTAGGGGAAATCCACCCGCCAGACCGGCAGCGGACGCACCGCGTCGTCGATCGCCACCAAGGTGTGGTGGTCCTTCCCGCTCCCCGCTCCGGGGGTCAAAAGCAAGCCGCCAGGTCGACCGGTCCGTGGGCGCAAGAGCCGTACGCTACCGGGCAAGCGATCAGCCATGCAGGAGGATCCGGCGGGCCTCGGTGAGGTCCGTGATGCGCTGGGCAGCAGCATCGATAGCCCCACCGTGGTCCGGGTGCGCGGCCCGCAACAACTCCCGGAACCGGTACTGCACCTGATCTCGCTCGGAGCCCTCCGACCCCAAGCCCAAGATACCAAGCGCCCAGATGACGGGATCGTAACCATGGGTGGCCCACGCCGCGGTGGGCCGCGAATCGCTGAGATGTTCGACCAGCCGCGGCCCAATTTCACCCCGCCACCGAAGGCCGCGACGGATGGCCGTGAACATGGCAGAGCGATGTTCGATGTCGATTCGCGCCGCTGCGTAGACCGCACCAAGCACGTTGGGCTCTGGTGCTCCCTGGCCCAGCTCAAACACCAGTTCCTCACCCGTGCCGATGAGCCGATGGCGGTGCGAGGTCAGCCCGATCCGGTCGTCCTGGAGGCGGTGACGAAGCCGCGGTTGCGGGATGCGCTGGCCCGCTTCGAGCTGACGAGTCAGCGCGGTCAGGTCATCGAGCAGGTCCGGGTCGATGTCCGGGACAAACCCGGCAACGATGCCCCCCAGGAGCAGCCCGCCGAAGCCAGGAGCAGGCGAGGTGGGAAGCACCGTGAGCCCGATGGCCACCCGCCGAGTGGGAGCGATCGGCCGGGACTGGAACACCTCCAACTCGGCCAGCAGCACCACACCACGGTATCGGCCCGAAGGTCCATTTCAGACGAGATCGACGAGGCGAGCTCGAAGCGACGCGGCCAAGTCCCCGGCGGCGGCCTGGTCCAGGACGACCTCGTCGCTGTCGCCGTCGCCCGCTCCGTCGGGGGCGGCAGTGTTGGCGGGATCAACGAGGTCCGCTAGGCCGATGATTTCGTCAGACAGCTCAGACCAGTCGGCGGCGGCGAAGCCGTACGGCACCGCTAGACCGACGAGCGACCGGGCGGCCGAACCGAAGGTGGCCGCCAGTTTGGCGTCCGCCGGGTTCTTGACCAGGCGGTCCACCGACACATACACCGCTGACAGGGCGGCCTGGGCGGCCAGCCCGTCGACGCCGTCATCGTCGGCCTGGTGATCGAGCGATTCCTCGATGATCTCGAGCACCCGTGCTTCGTCCGCTTCGGCCACGATGAGGGCGCCTTCGTTATCCCAGGCATGGGGAATCGCGCTGGCTAGCAGCCGTGCGTCGAGGTCGTCCTGGCCGTCGGGGTCCAGGCCATCAATCTCCAAGGCCACCCGGGCGACATCGTCGCCGAGCTCGGCGACTTCGCCACCTTCCAGGGTGGCGATCAGCTCATCCACGACGTCTTCGTCGGCGGCCGAGACGACCAGCGCCCCCGCCTCCCATACCCGGCCGATGCCCGCTCGGTCCAGCATCCCCTCCAGCGTGACCTTGAGCTGGTTGCCCCAGCCATCCAGCTCGTAGCCAAGTTGATCTCCACCACCCACCGGCGCACCGGCCGATGCGGCATCACTGGCAGTGATGTCGCCATGGTCGGCGGAAACCGCCTCGTCGGCCAGCATCACGTCGCAGTCGATACAACGACGCACCGTGGCGACGTATTGGGCACCACAATCAGGGCAAGTCCGTGTCGCCATGAGCGCAGTTTCGCACGAATCCGGATCAGACCGGCGGAGCAACCGTGATCGTGACCGGTTGGCCCAGGACTTCGGCGAGGAGACCCGATCGTTCCTCCGCGGCATACACCTCGAGCGCCGAATCGACGTCGTGGCTTGCCGGGGTGATCACGATCGACATGGCCTCGCCCTCCTCGCTGGGGGCGACTGTCGCCCCGGTCACGAGTTGGGCGTGTGATCGGTCCAGACCGATCGCCACCCGCAGGACGGCCGCCGCCACCCGAACCACCTCCTGGTCCTCCGCGGGCAGCGCCGCCCACTCTGGGTGTGACGCCCTGGGGGCGCTCTTTCGGTGATAGCGGGCTATCTGGGCAACCACCTCGATTTCTGAATCGGTGAAGCCCACCAGCCGATCAGAGTTCCGGATGAGGTAATAGCTGTGTTTGTGATGCTGCCCGTGAGAAATCACCAAACCCACATTGGCCAGAAGCGCGCCAGCCTCCAACAACGCCCGTGCCTCGGCCCCAAGTCCGTGGCGGTCGGCGAGGGCGTCGTAGAGCTGCAAGGCCAGGTTGGCCACGTGTTCGGAGTGTCCGGGATCTTCGTCGCAGGCACGGACGAGGTCGATGACACTGCGCCGAGCCACGTCACGAAGATGAGGGAGCGACCCACCTCGGAGGCGAGCGAGCGTGTCGAGAAAGACCCCTTCGCGAAGGGCATATTCACTGAGCACGACCTCCTTGACATCGAAGCGCTTCACGACTCCTTCCAGCACCAGTGCGCCAGCCAGCAAGATGTCGGCCCGCTTCACATCCAGATCGGGAAGACCACTGGTATCGCCCGAGCGGCGAGCCTCCACCGCTGCTTCGACCACCGCGCTGATGGCTTTGCGCATCAGGGTGGCGCCATTGAGGGTCCGCAGTTGCCCCTCATTCGCTAGCCCTCGGGCAATCCGCAGCACCTGTTCGATCGTGCCCGATGAGCCAATCGCTAGCTCGTAGCCATGGTCTCGTACCGGTCGATCGAACGAGGAAAGGACCCCCTGGATGTGTCGACGACAGGAATCGACCGCAGAGGGGTGAAGGGCGTGGCCGGAGAAGAACCGGTTGGTCAGGCGCACAGCGCCAAGCTTGAGACTGATCGATGCCAGCACTTCTCCTTCCTCGCCAATGAGGAGCTCAGTGGACCCACCACCGATGTCG
>JANXNS010000132.1 GCA_025353965.1 Aquihabitans sp. | reverse complement strand
AACCGATCAAACCCGAGTGGGCGGATCAACGCCTGGAAGCCCATACTGAACGCCCTGACCATCCACTACGGCGACCGCATCCAGGCCGCCAACTAACCATGACCATCACGGCCGGTTACACAAAGAATCTGACAGTCCCCGGCCCTCGGGTGGGGTGGGCTGGCATCGGTTGGGCGAGCGGTGGGTCATTCGAGTGGGGTGCCGTCGGGTTTGGTGATGTGGTAGGTGCCGTTCGGGTTTCGGTGGACGGTGTAGCCGTGTTGTTTGAGGCGGTTGTGTTTGCCGCAGGCGGGGGCACCGTTTTGGGGGTTGGTGGTGCCGCCGTGTTCCCAGGGGTGGAGGTGGTCGAGTTGGGATCGGGTGGTTGGGGTCCAGCAGCCGGGCCAATAGCAGGTGTCTTTGCCGAGTTTCACGGCGAGGGCGGCACTGTTTTGGAAGAGGCGGGTGCGGCGGCTGAGGTCAGTGACAACGGAGTCTGCGCCCATGATCACCCGTCGGACGTGGCCGGTGAGGGCGTTGGCGGTGGTCTCGGTGGGGTCGATGGGATGCCCGTCGAGGGTGGAGCATTGGTAGGCCCACGGGTCCGTCGGGACGATGGGGAGATCGAGTGGGTTGACGGGTTGGCCGTGGATGCGGTTGATGGTGCGTTCGAACAGTTCGGCGCCGATCACGACGTGGGTGGTGACCGCAGACCCAGGACCCCCAGCAACACCGGTGGTGGTGAGGGCTTGGTTGCACAGGGTGGTAAAGGCGTCGTAGCGGCGTTGGGCGTCAGTGCGCGGTAGTTGGTCGGTGGTGGCGTCGGGGCCGTGTAGGGCGCGGGCTTGGGCCCAGTCCGCCATGAGCTCGGCGCGGGTGAAGTGTTCGAACAGGGTGTGGAACTGGGCGCCTTGAAGGGTCCCGTGATGGATGGTGGTTTGCCAGGACCCGTTGAAGTTTTGGATGTGCCGGCAATCCCGGTTGGTGTGGGACCGTTCCGCGTCGGTGCAGGTGCCGTCTTCGTCCATGAGCCGGACCCAGGCGTCGAGGCGGGCGGAGAACACGTTGAATGGCTCGGTTGCGGCCAGGTCGCAGAGTTCTTGGTCCCTGCGGTTTACGCGTTCACGGACCCGGGTGTTGGCATGGGCGCGGGCGATACACGCGGCTTGGCAATCACCGAGCAACCCCGCGCTGTACCCCGCGGCGACCGCGGGCAGGTCACGCAGGGCCCGGGCGATCGACGCGCGGCGGTGAGCCTCACCGTTTGAGAGCCGGGCGACGTGGCGGACCATGACCTTGGCCGACGCATGCCCACCGTTGCGATGAAACCCGGATTGTTGGATCCGGTCCAACACCTGGACTTGCAAGGCCCGTAACCGGCGCTGCTGCACCTCCAACGCTTGCACCACCGCAACCGCATCGGCCCCATCGAACGGGGAAACCCCAGCCGCGACCACCAAATCCAGCGCGACAGTCAGCGACGTGATCGCTGCCGCTAACCGTGAGTCTTGGATGCCTGGAGCCATACAACAACCGTACTCAGGGGGTCTGACACTCTACCGGTACATCACCACCAATATCAGACAAAACGCCCACAGGAAACGCCCACAGGACCCGCGTTAGGCAGGCGGGGGCTGCAGCGGCAGCGGGAGGCACTGGCCTTCTAGCTCGGCCACTTGGATCCGGTCACGGTTGGCGTAGGTGATCTCGTTGGTGGGGTCGACCCGGACCTTGTACTCACGGAACGACTGCTCCAGAGAGTCATAGGCCAGCAGGCGGCCGATCAGCGGGTCTCCCAGGCCGAGCAGCAACTTGATGGTCTCGATCGCTTGGATGGAACCAATGATGCCGGGCAGGACGCCGAGTACACCCGCCTCGGCGCACGACGGCGCCAGATCTGCGGGCGGGGGCTCGGGCACCATGTCTCGGTAGGTCGGGCCGTTCTTGGGATCGAACACCGTGACCATGCCCTCGAACCGGAAGATCGAGCCATGGATCACTGGGATGCCGAGCTTGACCGACGCATCGTTGACCAGGAATCGGGTGGGGAAGTTGTCGGTGCCATCCACGATGGCGTCGTAGCCGGCCAGGATGTCCATCACGTTGTCAGCACCCAGCCGCACGTCGTAGGTGACGACGTCGACATCTGGGTTGAGCAGGGTGAGCGTCTTCTTGGCGGAATCGACCTTGCGGTCGCCGATCCGGTCCATGTTGTGGAGGATCTGCCGTTGCAGGTTGGAGGAGTCGACCACGTCCATGTCGATGATGCCGAGCGTGCCCACGCCAGCCGCCGCCAGGTACATCGCCGCGGGCGAGCCAAGGCCACCCGCACCGAGCAACAGCACCTTGGCGTTCAGCAGTTCCTGCTGGCCGGTCTCGCCCACCTCGGGCAGCAGCAGGTGGCGCTTGTAACGGTTGCGCTGTTCCGGGCTGAGCGAGGCTGGGGTGACCCAGTCGCGGTCCTCATCTTTCCAGCGGTTGAAACCCCCGACGACCGAGACCACGTCGGTATAGCCGAGATCAGCCAGCGTCTTGACCGCAAACGCAGAGCGGGTCCCACCGGCGCAGTAGACCACGAGCGGCGTGTCGTGGTTGGGGATCCTCATCTCAATGCTGGTTTCGAGGGTACCACGGGGAATGTGAATGGCGCCGGGGAGGGCCCCCTGCTCGTATTCGTCGGGCTCGCGCACATCGAGGGTGACCGTGCCATCGACGACACGTCGCTCATCCGCTTCGGCCGTGGTGACCTCGCGGATCGCCGACTTCGTGGATGCAAGTAGGTCTCGGAAACTGGCCATGACGGTTCCTCTGATTGCTGCGGCGTACCCACGATGGGTGGGCGACGAAAATGCTACCGGTTGGGTCAACAATCAAGCCAGGCCACCCATTCCCGACTTTCCTCTTGACAAAAGACTAGAAAGGTATAGAACCACATGACAACACCTTGCAGCTGAGCGCTGACGAACGCCATCGGCCTCATCGGCCGCCTCGCCTGGAGGACTTCGTGTCGCTTCCCCCGCTCGATTTCACCTTGCCCGCCGACCACCTACATGTGACCGTTTGGTCCGATCCCGTGGTCGACCTACTCGGCCACGACCCCCGCTCCGCGTACGTGGAACGCTTTTGGCTTCCGATCCTTGGCCCCACCACCACACTGCTCCTGCGCCGCATCGCAGGAGAGTTGGAGGACCACCCTGACGGATTCGACCTGCCCCTGTTGGACACCGCCGCCGCGCTCGGGCTGGGGGTCAAGGGCGGGCGAAACGCACCGTTTCTGCGAGCCATCGCCCGATCAATCAAGTTCAAGGTCACCTTGTCCACCGGCCCCGGAGAACTTGCCATCAGAACCCGGATCGCGCCCCTCAATCGGTCCCAACTCACCCGGCTGCCCCCGACCATCAGGGATGAGCACGACGCATGGCAGCGCCAAGCCGAGCGAGCCCCAGATCTGGAGCAGCAACAGCGCCGGGCCCGTCGGCTGGCACTCAGCCTCGCTGAACTAGGAGAGTCGGACGAAGCAATCGAGCATCAGTTACACCGCTGGAAACTCCACCCCGCCTTGGCCCACGAAGCCTTGCGCTGGGCGAGGGAACGCCAACGAGGCGTTGCTCCCGCGGCCCCAGCACCCATGGTGAGCGCGGCGGCTGGCCCCACGGCGCAGGTCCACCGGCTACCACCTCGGCCGACCACAGGGCCGGCCCGGCCCCCTCGCCCCGGCGGCTCGCCCCGCCCATCCATTGCGGCCGTGCTCTCTCCCGAGGGAGACGCCGCCTAGGTCTGTCGCCAGGCCCCACACTCCCCAGCGACAGACGACGATGCCCGCCCCCCAACTCCCGGGGCGGGCATCGTCGCGTCCGGGTATCGCCCACCAAATCGTCAGGCGGGAAGCTTCGTCCAGGCGGTCAGCACGTTCACCAGGGTGCGCACGCCATAGCCAGTACCACCACGGGAGTTCTCGTCGTAGGCCACGGTGGTATCGGCCGGGCCCGCTATATCGAGGTGGACCCAGGGCACGTCGGCCACGAATTCCTGGAGGAAAATCCCGGCGGTCAGCGCCCCACCGAGCCCACTGGTTCCCAGGTTGCGGAGATCGGCGATCTCACTGTCGATGGTCTTGCGCAAATGGGCGGGGAACGGCAGCGGCCACATGTCCTCACCGGCGGCACCGGCGGCATCAAGCACGCGCTCCTGAAGGTCTGCGTGATTGCCCATCACACCAGCGGTTCGTTCGCCCAAGGCAACGACGCAGGCGCCGGTCAGGGTGGCTAGGTCAATGATGGCGTCCGGCTCCGCCTCGGCCGCTAGGGCCAGTGCGTCGGCCAGGATGAGCCGACCCTCGGCATCGGTGTTGAGGACCTCGATGGTCTTGCCGTTGCGGGCCCGCAACACGTCTCCCACGCGGGTGGCATCCGGACCGAGCATGTTGTCAGTGAGCGGTAGGTAAGCGGTGACCAACATCCGAGGGGCCAGCGTCGGTACCAGGCTCATGGCCCCGAGAACCGTGGCCGCACCGGCCATGTCTCCCTTCATCCATTCCATGCCAGCGGTGGTCTTGATGGACAGGCCGCCGGAATCGAAGGTGACTCCCTTGCCGACCAGGGCAATAGACCCCTTCGGACGGCCCACAGGACGGTGGGTCAGGGTCACGAACCGGGGCTCTTGCGAAGACCCGCGCGCGACACCGAGCAAGCCGCCCAGCCCAGCCTCGGCAATGGCGGCGCGGTCCAGGATTTCAATCTCCAGCCCTACTTCTGCGGCTACCTCCTCCGCCTGTTCAGCAAAGGCCGACGGGGTGAGGTCTCCACCGGGGGTGTTCACGAGATCCCGCACGAGGCCCATGGCCCCCGCAATCATCGCACCACGGGCCACCGCATCGGCCACCTTCCGGCCGCCTTTGGCGACGACGATGACAGACGCGATCACAGTGGCGGGTGGTGGGTCTTTGTAGTCAGCAAAGGAGTAGGTGCCGAGCGCCAGCCCTTCGGCCAAGGTCCCGGCGGCGGCCACCCGATCCGCCCCCTCGAGGTGGCCCAGCAGGTCCACCGCAACGGTTTCCTGCTTCAGCGACCCCTTGGCCACTGCGGCACCGATGCGCCGGAACTCGGTCGGGTCCGGCTCGGCTCCCAGACCAACCAACAGGCGCGCCCCGTCGTTGGTCTGCGCAACCAACGTCTGGGCCACGTTGCCTTCAAAGCCCGCCAGCGCCGCTAGGGCGATGTCGAGACCAGGGGCATCGGCGGCGAGGTGACCGGCCCGAACCCCCAGCACCACCAGATCGACGTCGTCGGGAACCACCGGCTGGTGGTCAAGCGTGATCGGAATCGGCATGAGGGAACTCCTGGGTGGCTGTAGTGGTCAAGTAGTGGTGTGGTCACGGGACGTGAGCGACGAACCTTCTTGCCAACGGGCAAGCGTCCAGAGGAGGTCCGAGAGGCGGTTCAGGTACGGCACAACCTGCGCGCCGGGTGCCGCGGCGCGCAGCGAAGCCCGCTCGGCGCGGCGGATCACCGTGCGGGCCACGTCGAGCAACGCGGCCACCCGGTCTTCGCCGGGGACGACGAATTCTGTGGCGGTTCGAACCGGTCCGATATCGCGTCTATGTGGCCTTCCAATGCAGAAACCATGTCGGCGGTGACCCGGCTGGTCCCGTCGACCAGCTTGTGGAAGTTCGATTCGTCGGTGGCCAGTTCCGCCATGAGCACCCAAAGGTCTCGTTCAAGGCCTACGAGGAGCACATCGAGCTCGCTGCCTCTGGGACAAAACGCCCGGGCCACCCCAAGAGCCGCTTGGGCCTCGTCGACCGTGCCGTAGGCCTCGGGAGCGACGGAGTCCTTGAGAACTCGGCCTCCCCCATAGAGACCGGTGGTGCCGTCGTCGCCTTTGCGTGTATAGATCTTCATGCGGAGCCAACCTTACCGACGCCCACCCCCATGGTCGCTGCGCCCGGCGTTTGCCTTCCGCTTACCAACGACTAGCCAAACGCTTTCACGGCCAACACCATGATGGCGACGTCCCCTCGCTTCATGGAGCCAATTTGCCAAGCATTGAAAAATTCAACGGTCTTGCCGCGCACCCTTTGATGGTCCACATACCCGTCATGATGATTCCCCTCGCCGCCATCGGCGCCCTGTTGGCGCTCTTCATGCCGCGCTGGCGGGCCGCACTGGTACCGATCACGGCCGTGTTTGCCACCGTCGGCTTGGTCGGGGTGCAGATCGCGATCATGACCGGCCAAGGGCTCCAAAATTTGAACAACGATAAAACTGCGCTCATCGAGCGACATTCCCAGCTGGCCGAACAGGCCCGTCCGCTGGTGTTTGTGTTCTTTGTGCTGGCGGTCGCAGCCGCCGGAATCCAGTGGCTCCAAGGCCGACGGGCCAAGGACACCGCTTCCGAAACCAGCACCGGCCGGGCCACGCCCCCCCTCCTGGTGAAGGCATTCCTGCCGATCCTGGCCTTCTCGGTGTTGATGGGCGCAGTTTCCACGGTGTGGATCATCCGTACCGGCCACTCCGGCGCCGAAAGCGTTTGGAAATAGCGAGAAGGGTGGCGCCGGTAGAGCCGTGAACGAACCAAGGCCTGCGTCACCCCGCCCGCGGTCCAGACCAATGGACTACGGGCGGGTTGGCACCCCCCGATAGCCTGATCGGCGTGGCTGCTTCCTTTCTCGACCTAGTTGCGCAACGTGTCGTCGTCTATGACGGGGCGACGGGCACTTGGCTCCAGACCCAAGATCTAAGCCTCGATGATTACGGCGGCGAGGCCAACGAGGGCTGCACCGACATCCTTGGTGTCACCCGCCCCGACGTGATCGCTGCACTCCACACCGCGTACCTCGAAGTCGGGGCCGACGTGGTGGAGACCAACACCTTCGGCGCCTTCGGCGTGCCGCTCGGCGAATACGACATGGCCGAGCGGTCGTATGAGATCGCGCTGGCCAACACGCTCATTGCCCGCCAGGTCGCCAGCGACTTTTCCACGCCGGATCGCCAGCGTTACGTGGCCGGTTCGCTCGGCCCCGGCACCAAGTCGCCCAGCCTCGGCCAGATCCGTTTCGCCGCCCTCCGGGACCACTATCAGGTGGCAGGCGAGGCCATGCTCGAAGGCGGCATCGACCTCTTCATCCTCGAGACCCATTTCGATCTGCTGGCCCTCAAAGCCTCCGTGATCGGCGTCCGTCGGGCCATGGCCAAGATGGGCCGCCAGGTCCCGATCCAGGCCCAGGTCACCATGGAGCTGACCGGGCGCATGCTGGTGGGCACAGAGATTGGGGCTGCGCTGGCCTCAATCGACCCACTGAAGGTCGACATCATTGGCCTCAACTGCGCCACTGGCCCCACCGAGATGGGCGAGCACATTCGCCATCTCTCCCAGCACTCCCGGGTCCCAATTTCGGTGTTGCCCAATGCTGGTCTGCCCTCGGTGGTCGACGGGAAAATGCACTACGACCTCACCCCGGAGCAGATGGAGGTACACCAGCGCCGCTTCGTGGAGGAGTTCGGCGTGCAGGTGATCGGCGGCTGCTGTGGCACCACACCGGAGTTCATCAAGCTGCTGGCCGACATGGCCCCCAACCTCACCCCGGCCACGCGAACCATTGACCACGAGCCGTCGGTTTCGTCGATCTACTCACCGGTCGCGCTCCGCCAGGATCTGTCGTTCCTGATGATCGGCGAGCGCACCAACGCCAACGGTTCCAAGAAGTTCCGTGAAGCCATGCTCGAAGGGGACTTCGACACCTGCACAGCTATGGCCACCCAGCAGACCAAAGAAGGCGCCCACGTGTTGGACGTCTGCGTCGACTACGTGGGCCGCGATGGCGCCGCCGACATGGACGAGATCGCCAGCCGGTTCGCCACCCAAGCCAACGCTCCGCTGGTGCTGGACTCCACCGAGCCCGAGGTGATCGAGGCCGGCCTGCAGTGGATCGGCGGCCGGGCCATCCTCAACTCCGCCAACCTGGAGGACGGCTTCGCTCCTGGCTCCCGACTGGACCGGGTGTTCAGCCTGGCCAAGGAATACGGCGCGGCGGTCATATGTCTGTGCATCGACGAAGAAGGCCAGGCCCGCGATGTGGCCTGGAAGGTTCGGGTGGCCAAGCGCATTGCCGAACTCGCCCGCGATTCCTACGGGCTGGAGAACAGCGACCTCATCTTCGATGCCCTCACGTTCCCCCTCTCCACCGGCGATGACGACCTCCGCCGCGACGCCATCGAGACCATGGAGGCCATCAAGGCCATCAAAGAAGAGATCCCCGGCTGCTACACCACGCTTGGCCTCTCCAATGTGAGCTTCGGTCTTTCCCCTGCCTCGCGCCACGTGCTCAACAGCGTGTTCATGCACGAGTGCGAGCAGGTCGGGCTGGATTCCGCCATCGTGCACGCCTCCAAGATCATGCCGTTGAGCAAGATCACCGACGAGCAGCGTGACGTGGCCATGGACCTCATCTACGACCGCCGCGGCGCGGCCGGTACGCTGTCGGAGGGCGCCGCTGACTATGACCCGCTCCAGAAGTTCCTGGCCGTTTTCGCCGACGTCACGGTCCAAAAGGAGGTCAAAGAGGACCGCTCCGGTTGGCCGGTTGGTGAACGCCTCCACCACCGCATCATCGACGGTGACCGTGAGAACCTCACCGTGGACCTCGACCTCGCCATGGCCGAAGGCATCACCCCACTGATCATCATCAACGAGCACCTGCTCGGCGGGATGAAGGTGGTGGGCGAACTCTTCGGCTCCGGCCAGATGCAGTTGCCGTTCGTGTTGCAATCAGCGGAAACCATGAAGGCCTCGGTGGCCTACCTCGAGCCATTCATGGAGAAGCTGGCCGACGGGGTGGACTCCAGCAAGGGCCGCATCGTGTTGGCCACGGTGAAAGGCGATGTCCACGACATCGGCAAGAACCTGGTGGACATCATCCTCACCAACAACGGCTACGAGGTTCACAACATCGGGATCAAAATCTCGATCACCGAGATGATCGAGAAGGCGATAGAGGTCAAGGCGCACGCCATCGGCATGAGCGGTCTGCTCGTCAAGAGCACGCTGATCATGCGAGACAACCTCCAGGAACTCAACGCCCGCGAGCTTTCCGACATCCCCGTGCTGCTCGGCGGCGCGGCGCTCACCCGTTCCTTCGTGGAGCGAGATCTGCGCAACATCTATGAAGGCCGGCTGTTCTACGGCAAGGACGCGTTCGAGGGCCTGCGGGTCATGGACCGACTCGGCGAGATTCGCACCAACCCTGAGTCCGACGATCCCGATTGGGGCATCGTCCCCTCGGAGTCCAAGGTCCCTAGCCGTATCAAGGAGCAGTTCGCCACCGACAAGGACGCCATTGTCCTGCCGGATCGCTCGCCGGAGGTGGAGACCGACAACCCGATCTTCGTACCCCCGTTTGTGGGCAGCCGCGTGATCAAGGGCGTGTCGCTCGATGACATCGCCGCCTACATCAACGAGACGGCACTGTTCCGCAACCAGTGGGGCTTCCGTCCCGAAAATGGCGAGGACGACGACGCGTTCAAGACCCGCCTCCGCCCCGAACTTCGCGACCAGCTCGACAAGGCCCGCGCCGACGACCTCCTCATTCCGCAGGTGGTCTATGGCTACTGGCCTGCCAACGGTGACGGTACCGACCTGGTGGTCTGGGAGGACGAAACCAGGCAGGTTGAGAAGGCCCGCTTCGCCTACCCCCGCAGTACCCGCGAACCGCACCTGTGCATCGCTGATTTCTTCCGACCGCTGGGCTCGGCCGAGACGGACTACGTGGCCTTCATGATCGTCACCATGGGTGAGCGAGTGTCCGAGCGGACGGCCCAACTATTCAAGGAAGACCGCTACCAGGAATATCTCATGCTCCACGGCATCGGGGTGGAGATGGCCGAAGCGCTGGCCGAGCTATGGCATCGCCGCATCCGCGAGGAAATGGGCTTTGCTGACCAAGACGCGCCATCGGTGGCCGGCCTGTTCCGCCAGCAGTACCGCGGCGGCCGCTACTCCTGGGGCTACCCGGCGTGCCCCGACCTCGAGGACAACGAGACGGTGGCTCACCTGCTCGAGGCCCAGCGAATCGGCATCGAGGTAAGCGAGGACACGGGCTTCCAGTTCCAGCCCGAACAGTCCACCAGCGCCATCATCTGCCACCACCCCAAAGCCAAATACTTCGTCGCCAAATAGCCCGGCTGCGCGGCTCAGCCTGCCTTACTGAATCCAGGTGGCGCCGTGGCGGGTTAGGTCCGCTAGGGAGGATCCGGCATCTCGGCCGCGGGCCATGCGGAATGCTTCTTCGTCGATCAACATTATCCAGAGGTAGGTGACGGGGGCGCCACGGCGCATCAGTCCGCTGAGGTCTGGCGGGGGCTGGCCCGGGACAAACGGGGGGTTGGCGGTGAGGAGGAGCGCAGCTCGATCGGAGCCGAACGCCGGGTAGGAACCGGGAACGCCGCCAATGGTGTGGCCCTCGCCCAGCCACGTACACCGGCCAAACGGGATGGTGGCCAGCGCACCCATAATCCCGGCACCCGCCTGATCTGGGCTGTTACGGGCGATGGCCAGTTCAATGCGGGTGGCCCCATCGGGCACGTCGAGGTACTGCTCCACTCCGGCCATGCGCTGGGCGGATAGGCCGGTGGTGGCCGTCACCCAGATGTCCTCGTGGCCGAAGCGGTGCCGGCTGGCGATCAACTCTGGATAGGGAGCGTCGCCGATCGGCCACGCCGCGTCCTGCGGGCCAACCCGCTGCTCCAAATGAGCTAGGCCGCTGGAACGGATCTCCGGCCACACCGGTCCCAGGCGCCAGTTCCAGAACTCCCGGGACTCGGTGATCTTGTGATCGAGAACCTGGCGGACCTCATTGGTGAGCTCCCACGCCAGCGGGCTGCGGCCCCGGGCGTAGCGGGCGTATCCGTAGAAATCGTCGCGACCGGCCCACCCGGGAATGGCTGCGACCACGCCTTCGGCGTCTACCAACGCCACCGCGTCACCCTCTTCGAACCAGACCAGGGACAGGTTCTGGCCCAGCTCCGGGCAGCCTTCGGGATGACGGGTACCGCCCGGGCCCATACGGGGCGGTGTGCCGGGAGGCGTAGCGGCCCGTGCATCGGTTGGGGCTGGCAGGAAGTTGGCGACCCAGACGATCGAGGTGGTCTCCGGTTCGGCACCGACGACGTCTTCGAGGTAGAGGTAGATGTCGCCTTCCCCGCGCAGCACCGAAGCCCGCCGGGTCCGATAAGCGCTGGTCTCCTGTAGGAGCAGTTCGGGCACGGTCTTCTCCGGTGGGCATGTTGACGACGTCGCCCGGTGAGGTTCAATCGGCGGACAACGCCCGCGTTCAAGGCCGAGGGGTAGGGAGGTGCTGAATTTCGGTACGTGTCGGGGCGAACAGGTCACCCAGTTCGCCCACTCGGGCCAACACGTCCGGCGCCTCGAACGAGAGCGACTGACCGTCGGCTGCGGTGGCGACTTCGTCCCAGGTCACCGGCGTCGACACCGTGGGGCGCGGGCGAGCGCGGAGCGAGTAGGCGCAGATCGTGGTCTTGTGGCGACTGTTCTGACTCCAGTCGATGAGCACTCGATCCGTGCGGGCCGCCTTGGCCTGATTGGTGACGATGAGTTTTGGATGGGCCCGCTCCAGCACCTGAGCCACGGCGAGCGCGAACGACGACGCGTCGTCATGGCTGTGCGGTGAGTTGAGTGGAACGTAGATCTGGAGGCCTTTGGATCCTGAGGTTTTGGGGTAGGCCACAAGGTCGACACCCGCCAGCACGTCACGGATCCAGAGCCCGACCTCAGCGCATTCGGTCATCGCCGTGCCGGGGCCTGGGTCGAGGTCGAACACCACCATGGTCGGCGTCTCCATGTCGCCCACCCGGGCCATAGGTGCGTGTAGCTCGATTGCGGCCAGGTTCGCGGCCCAGGCCAGCGCCGCCACCTCGGTGAGGCGGCAGTAACCAATGGAGCCACCCCGATCCCCGGGGCCATCGGCGGTCTGCACCCATTCCGGCCGGTGGCTCGGGCAGCGCTTCTCGAAGAACGAGCTGGCCGCCACGCCGTTCGGGAACCGGCGCATGGTGATGCCCCGGTCGCCCAGGTGCGCAAGCAGTACCGGTGCAATCCGCACGTAGTACTCAATGACCTCAGCCTTGGTGAATCCCGCCTCGGGATAGAGCACCTTGGCCAGGTTCGACAGCGAGAGAGCGCGCCCCCCCACCAACGTCTCCACCCGCTCGCCGGCCACAATGCCCGTTCTACCCGGGCGCCGT
Source organism: Aquihabitans sp. (assembly GCA_025353965.1). GTDB lineage: Bacteria > Actinomycetota > Acidimicrobiia > Acidimicrobiales > Iamiaceae > Aquihabitans. The sequence continues at coordinate 33,356 of JANXNS010000132.1, read as the reverse complement.
GCCGTCAGGCCGTCCGACGGGTCGGATGGCGCTTCCGGGTCTTCTTTGCCTCGGCCACGCTGGCCTCGAGCGCCGCCATGAGATCGATGACCGTGTCCTCCTGGGCTGCGGCCACCGCCGGGCGTATGGCCTCATCCCCCGCCGCCTTACGCTCGATCAGGTCGAGCACCTTTTCGCGATGGGTGTCGTGGAATTCGCTGGCATCGAACGTGCCGTCCAGGCTGGCAATGAGTTGGTTAGCCATGGCCAGTTCTTTCTCGGTGAGCTCGATACCGGCCACCGCGTCCAGCTCAGCAATCTCGGACGCGTCACGGATCTCGTCGGCGTAGAGCATGGTCGACAACAGAAGCTTCTCGCCCTGAGGGCGAATGGCGCAAAGGTATTCCTTGCCCCGCATGACCACCCGGGCAATGCCCACCTTGTCGCTCTCGGTCATGGCCCGGAGCAGGAGCACATACGGCTTGAGCGTGGCCTTGTCCGGCGCCAAGTAATACGCGCTGTCATAGAAGATCGGGTCGATCGAGGCCTGGTCGACAAACTCAATGAGGTCGATTGTGCGGCTGGCAGCCGGGTCCAGGCCTGCCAGCTCGTCGTCGGAAACGACGACGAAGGAACCCGACGCCAACTCGTACCCCTTGGCAATCGCCTCCGCCGGCACGTCGGTACCGTCGGCATCGGAGACCCGCTTTTGGCGAACCCGACTGCCCGATCGGGTGTCGATCTGGTTGAAGCGCACGGTCTGGCGCTCCGTTGCGCTGTAGAGCTTCACGGGGATACTCACCAGCCCAAAACTGATCGCACCATTCCACATCGCTCGGGCCATCTCCCCATCCTCGCGCCGAAGGCCGAAGCTTGCCTAGGCCAGAACCGCCCGGGCCACCAGATCCATGCCGAACGCAGTGAGGATCGCCAGGTAGAGCAGGCCGGTAGCCGCCATCACGGCAGAGTATTGACGCTCCCGAAGCGCGGCCCTGGTCACCACCACCAGACCAATGGTGGTGATCGCACAGGTCACCCACATCCAGCCCAGGATCCCGCCGTAGCTGTCGTCGATCGTGCCGTTGAGCACCGAGACCATCCCAACGGGGATGAGCATGACGGCCGTCTCGAAGGGCCATAGCCAGCCCGTCCACCGCACCAGATCTAGGAGCGGACCCCGGGCCAGGCCCGGCTGAACCAAATACCAGTGGCCCAGCAGCATGGCGTCGGTCACCGCACCAAGAAACGCCGCGCCCACCACGAGGCGAAGGACCGAAAGCCACACGGGCGAGCCAGCGTCGATTCCAGCCGCAACCAAACCCACCAGGCCAATGGCTGGGGCGACAAGGTCCAGCATCGGCGGGAACTCCGCCGCCGTCTTGTCGAACTGCTGCGCCTCACGATCGATCCCGGTCATGGCTGCTACCCGAGCGGACCGGCGTTCCACCTGTTCGCGTTGGCCGGATACGCCCGCATCCTTCCGGCGAATGGACACCGCCAACGCCACTCCCGTGGCCACCACCACACCAGCGGCCGCTGCGTCGCGCGCCGGCACTGGCCCAATGGCCTGGCCGACGAAAATCGATGCCATGGCAAACAGCCCAAAGATCACCCGCATGAGCCAGCCGTAGCCCAAGCCCACCTCACGGCGCCGGGTGGTGACCCAGATGAAGAAGAGCCCACCCACTGCCCACTGGAGCAAGAAGGAAGCGGCGTCTAGGCGGATCATGCAGAGCCGAGGGTACGGACCGAACGACCCAATGGGCCACTCCGGGGCTGGCAGTAAGGTTGGGCCGGTGAGTAGCTCCGCCAGACCCACCACCCCCCGGGCCCAACTGCTGTTGGTCGGTTCCGCCGGTGGACACTTGGCCCAGCTGATCGGGCTCGGCCCGTGGTGGCAAGAACACGATCGCACCTGGGTCACGTTCGACAAGCCCGATGCCCGGTCGCTCCTAGCCCAAGAAACTGTCATCTGGGCCCATCACCCCACCACCCGCAACATCGGCAACCTCCTCCGCAATCTCGTCCTGGCCGTCCGCGAGACCCGCCGCCTTCGCCCCGACTTGGTGATCTCCACCGGAGCCGGGGTGGCCGTGCCGTTCTTTGTCATTGCGTGGTTGCTGAGAATCCCCACCGTCTATGTCGAGGTGTTCGACCGGGTGGACTCGCCGACCCTTACCGGCCGCCTCTGCCGCCCGTTCACCAGCCGGTTCTGCGTCCAGTGGCCAGAGCAGCAGGCGCTCTATCGGGGCTCCATCGTGATTGGGCCGCTCCTGTGACCGACCAGGCGCCCTACCGGGTGGTCGTCACGGTCGGTACCGATCACCACCCGTTCGACCGGCTCATCGGCTGGGTCGACGCGTGGGCCGCCCACCACCCGGACGTACAGGTACTCGTCCAGCGGGGCGAATCCGCGGTTCCGATTCATGTGCAATCGGTGGAAATGATCGGCTACGACGACCTGGTGGCCGCCATGGCCCGCGCCGATGCCGTGGTGGCCCAGGGTGGGCCCGGCGGCATCATGGATGCCCGATCAGTGGGCCACCGCCCGATTGTCGTCCCTCGCCAGGGCAGCCTCGGTGAACATGTCGACGATCACCAGGTGGCCTTTACGAGATGGATGGCCCAGCGTGAACTGGTCTGGCTGGTTGCCTCCGCATCGGAACTCACCGAGCTGCTGGACCGGGCCATGGCTGACCCGCAGGCGCTTCGGATTCCGCCTCACGGCGGTGTCCTCGAGGCGACCATCACGGCATTTCGAGCCGTGGTGGACCCCCTACTGGCCCAGCGCCACCGCTAACGCTGCTTCAGGCGGCAGAACGGCGGCGCAGCACCAGGGTTCCGGCGCCACCGGCGACGAGGACGCCGCCCATGAGGACGAGCTGGCTCATGTCTGAACCGGTGATGGCAAGCCGCTGGCGGGACACCGGGGTTTTGTGGGCCTGGCGAACCGTCACGGGCACCGAGTTGGTGACCACGGTCGTTGGTGGCGGGGCCGTGTAGTCCGGGTTTCCGGTTGCCCCCGCGGTACTGCCGAAAGCCAAGGCAACCGAGGCAACAGCAAGGGCCAGAGCGAATTGGAGAGTGCGGCGCAACGACATGATCGTCACTCTACGCGTCCGCGCCATCATCGTCAACACTCTCCGTGATTATTTTACCCAGACCGATACGCACGGTCACCCCAGGAGCGCTGATGCTTACTCGCGCAGGCTCACCGTGCGCCGCCGGTCAATCCCGTAGGTCGTGCCATTGACGGTCCACAACGTGCGGGTAATTCTGGCCGACGGCTCCAAGGTGACAGCGTCGACACCCGCGGGCAGGGTGGCGGTGACCCGCACCGTGATGGCCTGACCACGCTTCAGGTCCAGGTGTCCGGCCACCACCACCGTAGGCCCATCCGCGCCCACAAGTGTTTGGGTTGCCCCCGAGAACTTGATCCCGTCGGTCCCGGCCGGCAGGTTCACCAACGCAATGCCCCGGTGCTCACCGGCCTCCATGCCCGCAATGTTGGGCCCAATCAGGTAGCGGGGGCCAGAGGCTGGCGCCTTGTTGCTGATCCGGTAGGCCAAGGTCATCACGACCCGTCCGGCGGCATTGCGCTTGGACGTAACGGTGGCTGCGGTGTCGATGTAGGAGTCCAGCTTCTCGGCACCGCGATTGAGCAATGCCACCGACAACGAACCCGGCCGGAGGTGGCCATCGGCGCCCGTCGTGGCCCAGGCCTTCTCCACTGCCGGGTCGGCCGACCAGACGAGCAGGTTTCGGCGCTGCACGGAATCCAGTAGGGCAGACGACAGGTCAGCCAGCTTCCAATCCCCAGCTTCCAACCGATCGAACACCACCTTGGCTACGTCGCCAAGCTGATCGCGCCGCAGGTCCCGGTCCCCCTCCGCCGCGCCGAAACGTCGATATTGCTGACGCAACAACTCATCGCGGACCGTGTTAGCGCTGTAACGAATACCTTGGACGTCCACCGGGCCCACCACTCGCAACAGGCTGCGGAGAGCGTCGACGTCCACGACGATTACCCCGCCGACCTTGGCGCCACCGGGCACCTCCGCCCAGTTCTTGACCGCCAAGGCCGCACTCTGGGGGAAATCAGCGGTGAGGGCCATAGTGCGCAGGTCTCGGCCGGGATCGAGCCAGGGCCAGTTGGCCGCCAGGTCCCCAGCAACGGGGACCGAACCCGCTGGCAGCACCAGCGTTTCCGTCGGGCGAACATCCCCAAGATCAAGACGACCATGGTTCAGACCCAGCGTGGCGGCCGAGAGAAACATGCCGCTGCCCGCCCGCATCTCTGCGTTGTTGGCACCGATCAGGAGGTAAGGCGTTGGCCCATCCAGCACCGCAGCCAGCGCCTTGGTGGTTCCCGCAGCGCGGGTAAGGCCGGTGACGGCATCATCGCGCTCGATACCAAGCTCGGCTACGGCATTGCCGAGCGGACCGGCCAAATTGTCCGGCGAACCCGGGTCAAGGCGCTCAAGGCCCACCCGGGTGCGCTCGATGACCGTGGTGAGGTCAGCAAGGACCTTGAGGCGTTCCGGCCCGGCACCGAGGTCACGCTCACTGAGATCCTGGAGATCACTGACTGCGCTGGCGGCAAGGGCCGTTGCGGCCAGAGAAGTCGAGACCACCCGATCACCGGCGCGGACGTGGCGGCCGATCACGGGCAGGACCCGCAGTGGGGTCAGCACCGGGCTCCGCATGCGGGACCGGGCGTGGGCAAAATCTTGGGCCGCCGCGTCCAGGCTGGTGCCAGTTTTGAGATCGAGGAGCGAGGCGGGCGTAGCCCCGTTCCGCACGCCGGCCAGGCCGATCCGGCCACGATCGAGGGACGACTTGGCGTCCAGAAGCATCCAGGCCGTAGTCACGAGCCACACGACGAGCATCGCTCCCGTGAACGCGAGGATCTTGCGTCGACGGGGTCTGCGAGCCATGGCCAGCGAGCGTAGGCCGGGCCTGGCTCGCGGTCATGCCACCGACCGATAAGACCGCAATGGGTGACCAATCCATGACGTCGCGTGACCAAGGGGGTGTCATCCGCTACTTTTGGCGGAGGATGAAGGCAGGAAACACCACCGAGAGCGCGACAGCATCAATTCCCGCGGTTGTCGCGCCTGTCGGTACCAAGGCCTCTGCCACGGTCTCACCTCGTGCGGCATGGCGTCCCAAACTCCTTCTGATCACCGCCGATGCGGCCGCCATCGTACTCATCGCACTGGTGTCGAGCCTGCTGTTCGAATGGTGGGATCCCGGTGCCGAACAGACCTCGGTGCAGCTTTGGTGGGCAACGGTGGCCACGCTGCCCATCTGGCTCGCGCTCTTCGCCAACCAACGTCTCTACAACACCCGGTTCATTGGCCGCCGGATCGACGAGTTCCGCCGCATCGTCAACGCATCGATTCTGGGCACGCTGGCGGTGTCGCTGGTGGCCAACCTCGGCAACGTGTTGCTCCGCCGCTCCTCGCTCCTCATCCTTGCGGCCACCTCCGTCATCATCGTGACCACCGAGCGCGAGGTGGCCCGCCACGTGTTCTTGAGACTGCGTTCAGGCGGGAAAATGGTCCGCTATGTGATCATCGCCGGGGCCAACCCCGAGGGCCGCGATATTGCCGCCATGCTCCAGGCCGAACCCTGGCTGGGCTACAAGGTCATTGGCTTTGTGGACGACAACGCCCCCGCGCGGGACCCCGTTCCGGGCGTGCCGTTGCTGGGCGGCGTGGGAGACATCGGGGGAGTCCTGCGGGAGTACCCCAATGCCAGCGTGATCGTGGCCTCCAGCGCGGTAGAGAGCGCCGTCACCAACCGGCTGGCCCGAGATTTGCTCGATCAGGGCATCCACGTTGAGTTGTCGTCCACGCTCCGCGACATCTCGTCCCAACGGCTCACGGTCCGTCCGCTGGGCCGATTCCCGGTGGTCTACGTCGAGCCCATCACCCGCAGCGGATGGCGGGCCGTCGCCAAACGAACCTTCGATATCGTCGGAGCGAGCCTTGGTCTCATCCTCACCGCGCCGCTGGCCGTCGTGGCCGCAATCGCTATCAAGGCCGATACCCGCGGGCCGGTGCTTTTCAGCCAGACCCGAGTCGGCCAGGACTCCGAGCCGTTCTCCGTCTTCAAGTTCCGCACCATGGTGATCAACGCGGAGGACCAGCTCGCGGCGCTACTCACGGAAAACGAAGCCGACGGCCCGCTGTTCAAAATGGCCGACGATCCCCGGATCACTCGCGCTGGGCGGTTTCTCCGCAAGGCCTCGGTCGATGAACTCCCCCAACTCTGGAACGTGCTCCGTGGGGATATGAGCCTCGTCGGACCGCGTCCCGCCCTGCCTCACGAGACCGAGGAATGGGACGCGCTCTTGGCCCAACGGTTGCGAGTCAAGCCCGGCATCACCGGTATGTGGCAGGTGAGCGGCAGAAGCGATACCAGCTTCGAGGATTACACCCGACTGGACCTCTATTACGTGGACAACTGGTCCATTGCCACCGATCTCGCCATCTTGGCCAAGACCATCCCGGTGGTCCTGCTACACAAGGGCGCCCGCTAAATCACTACGAGCGAGTGATCGGCCTGGTTCAGCGCATCGGGGCCGCTGGCGGTGGCCACAACAATGTCTTCGAGACGCATGCCCCAGGACCCCGCGGTGTAGATCCCGGGCTCGATCGAAAACGCGTGTCCGGGCAGCAGGGCGGTGGTGTTGCCCGCCACTACGTAGGGGTCCTCGTGCTCCTCCACCCCAATGCCATGACCGGTCCGGTGAAAGAAACGATCACCATAGCCAGCGGCCTCGATGATGTGCCGAGCCGCGGCGTCGACCGCTTCGCAGGAGGTCCCTACCGTTGCCGCCGCCACCGCCGCCTGCTGGGCCTCGTGGAGCACGGCGTAGGCCTCCGCCACCTCGGCTGGGGGCTCCCCGATCGACACGCACCGGGTGATGTCTGAGCAGTAGCCGGCCCCACCATCAGCGACCATGGTGCCGCCGAAGTCGCACAGCACTACCTCGCCAGCACGAATGACTCGGTCGTCGGCATCGTGATGGGGGCTGGCCGCGTTGGGGCCACTCGCCACAATGGCAAAGTTCACCCGCTGGTGACCTTCATCGACGAGGCGACGGCCGATGTCGGCCGACACCTCCGCCTCGGTCCGGCCTACCAGAGGGATCTGGCCGCCCTGAAGTTGCGCCGCAACGCGGTCCGCTGCCGTCGCCGCTCGCCGCAAGGCGAAAACCTCGGCGCCGTCCTTGACCGCCCGAAGCGGGCCGGTCACCACGCTGGCCTTCTGCCAAGAACTGGCGGTCATCTGCCCCTGAAGATCCACCACGAATCGGGCCCAGGTACGATCGCCGATACCTACGGTGGCCGCGGCCCCGGCCAGTTCCGCCACCAGCCGAATTGGATCGGTTGTTTCTTCGAACGGCCGGAGCGCAAAGACGCCGGGACGATCAACAACGCGCGGCGCTTCCAGTCGGGGTATGACCAACGTTGCCTCACCCTCACGGGGTACGACCAACATGGTGAGCCGTTCCAACGGCATGGCCTCGTACCCAATGAGCCACGGGAGATCGGGGCCAACCGACAGCAGCAGGACGTCGATGCCCTGCTCGCCCATGGCGGCACGGACCCGGTTCAGTCGCTCGGCATGCATGGCCTCAGGGTACGCCAGGCCTCCAGTTCTTCCAGCCACTGCTGACGCCGGATGTTGACCGATGACTGAGCCGTCGCCGTCGCCGTCTCAGTCGGCGAGGGCGGGAAGGCCGTCCAGGCTGACCTGATTCTTCTGGGCCCGGTACTCGACAATCCCGTCGGGACCCTGGCGTTCAGCCCATTCGTCCATCATCGGGCGCGGGCGCTGAAGCTCCATGAACGGCACGCCGTACCCACACGACGAGGCGACCTCCTGGACTCGCAGTCGGATCACGCTCCGGGTGGAGGCCTTGACCGGAAAGTGGGCCACCAACTCAGCAAAGTCCGCATGGCCAGCCAGCACCGCTTCGCCAGTGCCGTAGAGCCGCACGATGTCTGGCTTCTCGCCGAACGAGCAGAACATGATCGTGAGGCGACCATTTTCCCGAGTGTGGGCGATGGTTTCCGCGCCGCTTCCCGTGAGATCCAGATAGGCCACCGTATGCGGATCCAACACGCGAAACGTGTCGTCGCCCTTGGGAGACAGGTTGATGTGCCCGTCCGCGCTCAGCGGCGCCGAGGCCACAAACCACACCGGCTGAGCAGGCATCCACTCGGCAAGGTGCTCAGGAATTGCGTCCCACGTGCGGCCCATTTTCTCAGTCTGCCTGAGACCCGGCCGCCTGGCGCGCGTGATAACTGGACCGGGTGAGCGGGCTGGACTCGACGTGGCCAATCCCCATGGCCTCGCCGATCCGTTTGAGCTCGGCGAACTCATCGGGCGTCCACCAACGGGCGACAGGAAGGTGATTGCTGGTGGGCCGCAGGTACTGGCCGATGGTGACGATGTCGACCCCGATCCCGCGCAGGTCCACCAGCGTTCCCACTAGTTCGTCGAAGGTCTCCCCCATGCCCACGATGAGGCTGGATTTGGTGGTGAGACCCGCATCTTTGGCCCGGGCCAATACCGCCAGTGATCGGGCATACGACGCCGACGGACGGACGGCTCGCTGAAGCCGGGGGACGGTCTCCATATTGTGGTTGAGCACGGCCGGACGGGCGCCGAAAATCAGATCGAGCGACGCGGGATCTCCCTTGCAATCCGAGATGAGCGTCTCCACCTGAATGGCGGGGGTCCGACGCCGGATGGCGGCGATGGTGGCCGCGAACTGGGAAGCACCGCCATCGGCCAAGTCGTCGCGCGCCACGGTGGTGAGGACCACATAGGACAGGCCCATCTGCTCCACCGCGGCGGCCACACGCTCGGGCTCGTCCGCGTCGGGTGGGGCCGGGTGGCGGGTGTCGACCAGGCAGAAGCCGCAGGCCCGGGTACAGCGTTCACCGTTGATCATGAACGTTGCCGTGCCGTCGGACCAACACTCGTAGATGTTGGGACACCCGGCCTCTTCGCACACAGTGACCAGGTTCAGGTCTCGCATGGTCTTCTTGAGCCGCAGATAGTCGTCGCCCATCTTGACCTTCGCCCGCATCCATTCCGGCTTGCGTTCGCCAATGGCAAGACCTTGGACCACACCAGCATCGGCTAAGCGCCCGCGGAGGCGAACCGACGTGCCTTGGCCCGGCAACTCGCCGGGGCCTTCACCACGGGAGAACGGGGCCAAGTCGCTCACCTGGTGACGCCACACCACATCGTGGCGGTCACTGCCGCCCTTACCCCAGCGCTCAACGGCGCGAGCGGTCACCACGTCGACGACCTCGGCCATGGACGCCGAAATGCCTTCTTGGCGGATGGACGTGACCGCCTTGTCGGGAATGCCGCACGGGATGATGTGGCCGAACATGGCAAGGTCGGGATCTACGTTCAGCCCGAACCCGTGGAGGGTCCGGCCTCGGTTGAGCCGCACGCCGATCGCACAGATTTTTCGAGGACGATCCGTGGCTGTCCCCACCCACACCCCGGGGAAGCCAGGCAGCCGATCGGCCAACAAGTCAAGGTCCGCCAGCGAGTCGATGATCAGCTGCTCCACGGAGGTCACGTAGGCCACGCTGTCGGCCATGGTCCCGCCGCCCTTGCCCGGCAACTGGAGAATTGGATAGCCAACCAGCTGCCCGGGACCGTGATAGGTCACGTCGCCGCCGCGATCAGTACGGATCAACTCCGCGCCCACCGACGCGGGATCTACCAGCACGTGCTCCATGCTGGCCCGCATCCCAAGGGTGTAGACGTGCGGGTGTTCCAGCAAGAGCAGGTGGTCGTCCGATGCCTGGTTATAGAGACCATGCTGCAGCGCATTGGCATCTTGATACCGCACCTTGCCAAGCCACCGAACGTGCAGCGGCCGGGCAACGACCGGGGCGACAAGAACCATGCCCGCAGGCTACCGGCGCAGACCAGTGCTACAGCTCAGTGGTCCAGTCTCTGGTCTCGAGAATCTCGCGAACTCGGGCCAGGAACTGAGCGGCGTACGCGCCGTCGAACGCCCGGTGATCCCACCCAAGGGTGAGGTTGCCGACCGAGTGGATGGCGATGGACTCTCCCCCGGCGGCATCGGCGACCACAACGGGCCGACGCTTGATGCCGTCGGTGGCCAAGATCATCACCTGCGGTTGGTTGATGATCGGCAAAAGGAAGGCATTGCCGGTGCTACCAACGTTCGTGATCGTGACCGTTCCACCGGTCACGTCGTCGGCGGTGAGTTCCTTGGCTTTGGCTCGAGCAGCCAGCTCCGGAATGTGGCGGGCAATGGCCAGGAGCCGTTGGTCCTGGGCGTCGTGAATGACGGGAACGATCAGACCCTCATAGTCGAGGTCCACGGCAATACCAAGGTTCACGCTGCCGTGCACCACCAACCGGGACGAGTCCTCTCCCATTGCGGCATTGACCTGCGGGAACTCCGCAACGGCATCTACGAGGGCGCGGGCGACGAACGGAAGGAAGGTGAGCGAGACGCCCTCCTCCGCCTTGAACTGCTCGCGAACCGACTTGCGAACACGATCAACGCCTTCGAAATCAACCTCGGTGCTCACGTAGGCGTGGGCCGAGGTGCCCAGCGAACGCACCATGTGCTCTGCGGTGATCTTGCGGATCTTGTTGAGCGGCACCTCATTGTCGGTACCAACCGCAGCAGCGGATGCCGACGCCACCCGGGCGGTGGGCGGGGCCGGGCGGGATGTGTTCGGGCGAGCTGCCGGCGCGGGGACGACTGGCGCCTCGGCCGGAGCGGTGGCCGCGGGTGCTTGGCCAGCGCCTGAGTTGCGGAGATACGCCTCCACATCAGAGCGGGTGACACGGCCACCGGCACCGGATCCCACGACTGCGGAACCGTCGACGCCGGCGTCTTGGAGCAGCCGCCGGACCACCGGAGAAAGCAGTGGGGCCTCACCCACCGCCACGGGAGCGACAGGACCAGGACCAGGACCAGGACCAGGACCAGGACCAGGAGCAGGAGCAGGAGCAGGAGCAGGAGCAGGAGCAGGAGCAGGTTCCTGCTCGACCACCGGCGCCGGTGCTAGCGCGGGCGCAGCCACAATGGTTTCGGGCTCAGCCGCTGGTACTTCGTCCGCGGCGGGCTCGGCCGCCGGTACTTCGGCTGCAGGCTCGGGTTCGACGGCTGGCGTCTCACCGGGAGGCGCGTCAGACAGCACCGCAATTTTGGTGCCGACATCTACCGTGTCGCCTTCGGCCACAAGGATTTCCACCAGGTACCCGGCCGATGGCGAAGGCACCTCGGAGTCCACCTTGTCGGTGGATACTTCGAACAAGGGCTCGTCCTCGGCGACGGCGTCGCCGACCTTTTTGAACCATTGGGTGATGGTTCCCTCGGTGACGCTCTCGCCTAGTTGCGGCAGCTCGATGTCGGCCATTGAATGCCGCTCGCTTTCTGGTTTTGGTTCGGGGTAGTTGGTTCTTAGCCGTTGAGGCTGCGGCCGGTGAGAGACAAGACGGCTTCTCCGAATGTCTCCGACAGGGAGGGGTGGGGTTGGATGAAATGAGCGATGTCGCCCACCGTGGCTTCCCAGTTGACACTCAGGTAGGCCTGGCCCAACTGCTCCGTGACCCACGGGCCTGACATGTGCACGCCGAGTATCTGGCCACCGGTGCCGTCGGCTTGCTTCTCGGCGATGACCTTCACGACGCCTTCGGTATCGCTCAGGATGAGGGCCCGACTGTTGCCGCCCCAGCGATGCTTGGCCACCACAACGTCATGGCCAGCGTCTCGCGCCGCCTGCTCGGACAGGCCGACGAAGGCAACCTCCGGCTTGGAGTAGATGCACCAGGCCACCTTGTCGTAGTCCACCGGGATGGCCTCCTCACCGAGAAGTTGCTTGATGACGAGGATGGCCTCCGCATAGCCAACGTGGGCCAGGCCCGGGGTGGCAATGAGATCCCCGATGGCCCAGACCCCGTCGAGCGCCGTACGGCAGAGCGGGTCTACCTCTACGTAACCTCGGTCGGTGATGACAACACCGGTGCCGGCCAGGCCCAGGAGTTCCGAAAGCGGGCGACGGCCGACGGACACGATCACCGCGTCTACCTCAAGATCATCACTCCCCTCGATGGCGATGGTGGTTCCCGTGGGCCCCGGCGTGTGCCCAGCCACCTTGACGCCCACCCGCACATCTATCTTGCGACCCTTGAACGAGCGCAACACGGTGTTGGTGACGTCCTTGTCCACCGCGGGAAGCACCTGCGCCAGGGCTTCCAGAATGGTGACTTCACTGCCGAGGTCACTCATCATCGAGGCGAACTCACAGCCGATGGCACCGCCACCGATGACGGCCACGCGCTTGGGGAGTTGCTCAAGTTCGAAGACCTCGTCGGAGCTGAGCACGATGGTCCCATCGACCTCGAACCCGGGCAGGGTCCGTGGGACCGAACCGGACGCCAGGATCACTGCGTCGGCGGTGATCTCCGCAGATTCTCCGCCGGCCCCGGCCACCACGACCGTGCGATCAGCCCGCAGCGAGCCGGTTCCCGCGAACATCGTGACCTTGCGGTTCTTGAGCAGACCCGACAAACCGTTGAAAAGAGCGCCGACCACCTGGTTTTTACGCTCAATGGTGGTGCCGAAATCCAGCGTTGGGGCGGACGCCTGCACGCCATAGATCGACGCCTCGGTGACCGTGCGGTACACGTGGGCGGTCTCCAACAATTCCTTGGCCGGAATGCAACCTCGGTGCAGACAGGTTCCCCCGACCTTGTCCATCTCTACCAAGGCGATGTTCAACCCCGCCGCTGAGCCGTACAGGGCGGCGCCGTACCCGGCTGGCCCTCCGCCGATCACAATCACATCGAAGTGGGTGTCAGCGGCGTCGCTCACGGTTGTCCTCTCGGGTGGGCCCTACAACAGCCCGCGATGGTGGCTCGTTCCACCGAGGTACCCACCTTAGCGACCAGACCCCAACTGCCGATCGGCCCGCCGGGAGGTCATGTGCCGATCAGGCCACCTCGACGTCGATCGTGTGATGACCGGTCGCTCCATCGGGTGCGGGGGCGGCCAGCGCGGCGGTCTGGACCCTCCCGTTGAGGTCGATGGCCCGCACCTTGATCTCATGGCGGCCCGGTTTTGCATCCCACTCCAGCCGCCACTGCACCCACGTGTCGACCGAGGCGACCTTGGCCAACCCCGCCTTCTGCCATGAGCCCTTGTCGATCTGCACTTCCACGGCCTTCACGCCGGTGTGCGGCGCCCAGGCCACGCCACCAATGGCCTGCGGGCCGCCGGGGACAGAGTCACCCGAACGGGGGACATCAATGCGTGATTGCAGTTTGATCGGGCCATCTGCGGACCAACCGCGCGGTACCCAAAATCCCTGCTCGGCCTCAAAGGTGGTGAGGCGGATTTCCGTAATCCATTTGGTGGCCGACACGTAGCCGTAGAGCCCCGGGATGATGAGGCGGGCTGGAAACCCGTGAGCGGGTTCGAGAGCGTGCCCGTTCATGCCGATGGCCAGCAGCGAATCTCGCCCGTCGGTCCCCGCCTCGACAGGGAACCCGGCAGTAAACCCGTCGGCAGACTCACCCATGATCTGGGTGGCTCCGCCTTGAACCCCCGCCTCCTTGAGTAACTCGGCCAGGGGAACTCCGGTCCATCGGGCCGTGCCAATGAGGTCCCCACCAACCTCGTTCGACACACACTGAATGGTGATGGGAACCTCCACCAGGGCCCGCCCCAGCAGATCTGCGTACGTGATGGTGAGTTCGTTATCGACCATCCCGGTGATCTTGAGGCTCCAGGAGTCGGCATCGATGGCGGGCACCCGCACGGCCGTGTCGATCCGATAAAAGTCCGCCGTCGGCGTGATGTACGGGCTCAACCCGGACACATCGAATGGCTGGTTGATCGGGGTGGCCACCCGGCGGGCGGGCGACGGCAGCACGCGTCGGACCGTGGTTGACGTCGTGCGCAACGACGACCGAACCGCTCGGGCCGCAGCCGCACCGAAGAGGAGAGCAACGGCACTTGCTCCACCGCTGGCGAGCACCGTTCGCCGAGAAACCCCGGCCGCCGAAGGGGCCCCCTCGGTGCGATCGGTGACGATCAACGGGCCCTCGCCGTTCCACCAGCGTTCGAGCAGGAACGTGGTGACGAGCCCCGCTCCTGCACCAACGAGCGCCGCCACCACCGAGACGGGGCCCGACGCCAACGGATCGCCCAAGGCGACCACGATGCCGAGCAAGGCAAAGCCGCCAAACCCCGCGAGTAAGACAGGCTTTCGGCGACCGGCAACGACCCCGAGCACCGCGCCGAGAACCAACACCACCAGTGCGGTGCCGATCTGGAGCGCGGCCTTGTCGTTGGTGCCGAACAGGTCAATCGCCGTCTGTTTGAGCGACCCGGCGAAGTCGCGAATGAACCGGTTTTGCACGGCCTCCGTCACCGAAACACCCTTGGCATCGAACAACGTGACGATCTCGATCGTCACGAGCGCAGCGCCGGCGCCCAGCATTGCGGCGAGAGCGTTGCGTTCCCGCCCAACGACAGATGGTGGGTCGGCCGACGCAACGGCAGAAAACGGCTCGGAGTCCACATGCAGACGGTAGGGGTCGCGGCGGCAAACAAGGCGCGTCCAGCCGATCGTTCCTCGGACCGTGAGAACCGCCCTTCAGGTCAACAAGATCAGCTGGAGCGTGAAGGCCACCAGGATGGCCATACCGCACAGAAGGGCGGCGAAGATCAGCTTCCGGGTGCTCATGGTGCTCGCAGCGTAACGATGGGGCCAGGTGGCCCTACAGTTCTCGGGTTCGCGAACCGGCGTAACGGCGCTGCCGTTTCACCCCGGCCACCCCTCAGGAGCACCGTCACATGAGAGACGCCCTCGGCGCCGTCCAGTCCGTACTTGTCCTAGGCGGGGGCTCAGAGATTGCCGTGGCCACCGTCAAGGAATTGGCCAAGGAACGCTGCCGCACGGTGGTTTTGGCTGGTCGTGACCCCGCCAGGCTGGGCCCCGTGGCCGACGAACTCCGCACGGCGGGGGTCACCACCGTCGACATCGTGGCGTTCGATGCGGCAGATACCGCCAGCCATCGCACGGTGATCGACGAGATCTGGGCCGCCCACCCGGACCTCGACGTCGTGTTATTGGCCTTCGGTGTCCTGGGGGACCAGGCGTTGTTCGACGATGACCCCGCGGCGGCCGCCGACGCCGCCATCACCAACTACGCCGGAGCGGTTTCATCCGGTCTGGCCGTCGCCAAGAATTTGAAGGACCAAGGCCACGGCACCCTCGCCGTCATCACGTCGGTGGCCGGTGAACGGGCCAGGGCCCAGAACTTTGTCTACGGCTCGTCCAAGGCGGGGCTCGACACCTTCGCCCAGGGGCTCGGAGACCAATTGGTGGGCTCTGGCGCCTCGGTCATGGTGGTCCGGCCTGGCTTCGTTCGGACCAAAATGACCGAACACATGGACGACGGCCCTATGGCCACCACCGCCCAGGCCGTCGCTGTCGACATTGTGGCCGGCCTGCGCAAGGGGTCCAACACGGTGTGGTCGCCCGCCAAGCTGCAGCCCATTTTCGCCGTGTTCAAGCTCCTCCCTCGGCCTCTGTGGCGCAAGCTCGCCGCCCGCCAAAACTAGCCCCAGCGAAGATACGGTGTTGCAGCCATGACCGACATTGCCATCCAAACCCCCCTCGGCGGTCCGACGCTCCCGCAGGAACGCCGATTGGTTACCGAGATTCCTGGCCCCCGTTCACTCGAACTGCATGCCCGAAGAGTGGCGGCCGTCGCCTCCGGTGTGAGCAGCACCTTGCCCATCGCCGTGGTTGCCGCTGGCGGTGGCGTCATCGTCGATGCCGACGGCAACTCCCTCATCGACCTCGGCTCGGGCATTGCCGTGGTAAATGTCGGAAACGCTGCATCGAATGTGGCTGCGGCCGTGTCGGCCCAAGCCGCCGCCTTCACCCACACGTGTTTCATGGTCACGCCCTATGAGGGATACGTCGCCGTGGCCGAACACCTCAACCGGCTAACCCCTGGCGACCATGAGAAGCGCTCCGCCCTGTTCAACTCCGGGGCTGAGGCGGTGGAGAACGCGGTAAAAATCGCCCGTCATGCAACGGGTCGCACCGCCATCGTCGTGCTGGAGCACGCCTACCACGGCCGCACCAACCTGACCATGGCCCTCACCGCCAAGTCCATGCCCTACAAGGCTGGCTTCGGGCCCTTTGCCCCGGAGGTGTACCGGGTGCCCATGGCCTACCCGTACCGCTGGCCGGGTGGAGCCGACGCCTGCGGGCCAGAGGCCGCGGCCCAGGCCATCGACCACATCCGCACCGAGATCGGCGCCACCAACGTGGCCGCCATCCTGGTCGAGCCCATCCAGGGCGAGGGTGGATTCATTGTCCCCGGGGCCGGCTACCTTCCGGCCTTGGTTGAGTTCTGCCAGGCCAACGGGATTCTCTTCGTAGCGGATGAAATCCAGACCGGCTTCGGTCGAACTGGCCGCTGGTTTGCCAGCGAGCACGAGGGCATCGTCCCAGACCTGATCACCACGGCCAAGGGCATCGCCGGCGGTCTTCCCCTTGCGGCGGTGACCGGTCGGGCCGAGCTCATGGACGCCGTGCACGCGGGCGGTCTCGGTGGTACCTACGGCGGCAACCCGGTGGCCTGTGCCGCGGCCGTGGCCACCATCGAGATGATCGACCGCGAGGGGCTAGTGGCCCGGGCCGAACAACTGGGCACCGTGTTGCGGAGTCGACTCAACGCCATGGGCGTCGAAGATGGCGGCCTGGGCGACGTCCGCGGCCGGGGCCTCATGCAGGCCATTGAGCTGGTCAAGCCGGGGACCACAACCCCCGACCCGGACCGGGTCAAAGCTGTCCTGGCCTCCTGCCACGCCCAAGGGGTGGTCACCCTCGG
This sequence comes from Aquihabitans sp., assembly GCA_025353965.1. Taxonomy (GTDB): domain Bacteria; phylum Actinomycetota; class Acidimicrobiia; order Acidimicrobiales; family Iamiaceae; genus Aquihabitans. The sequence continues at coordinate 16,433 of JANXNS010000132.1, read as the reverse complement.
CGCTGGCACCTACGGAAACGTCATCCGCTTCCTCCCACCCTTGGTGATCGGCGAAGATCTCCTCCACGAGGGGCTCGACGTCGTCGCCGACGCGCTGGCAAGATCAGAGGGCACTTCGATATAACCGCCCGGCGCCGTCAGAACGCGCTCATCACGTGCTTGATGCGGGTGTAATCCTCGAAGCCATACTTGCTGAGGTCCTTGCCGGTGCCCGAGTGACCGAACCCACCGTGGGGCATCTCGGCCACCAGCGGGATGTGGGTGTTGATCCAGACGCACCCAAAGTCGAGCCGACGTGAAACCCGAAGGGCCCGGGCATGGTCCGTGGTGAAGACACTGGAGGCCAAGCCATATTCGACACCATTGGCCCAGGCCAGTGCCTCGTCCTCGTCGGTGAACCGTTGGATGGTGATCACGGGCCCGAAGATTTCCTGCTGGACGAGCTCGTCTTCCTGGCGCAAGCCACCAACCACGGTGGGGGCGTAGAAGTAACCAGCATCACCGAGCCGCTCCCCGCCCGCCAGAACCTGCGCGTGATCTGGCACCCGGTCCACAAAGCCGCTCACCCGCTCGAGGTGCGGGAGGCTATTCAGGGGGCCGTAGTCCGCATCCGCCACGGTGGGTGGGGCGGTGGTGGTGTTGCGGGCATGCTCGGCCAGAGCGGCGGCCAGCTCGTCGTGGATGCCTGGGCCGGCAATGACTCGGGTGGCCGCGGTGCAGTCTTGGCCACCGTTGAAATACCCAGCAATGGCAATGGCTTCAGCCGCGGCTTCAAGGTCGGCATCGTCGAACACCAGGACGGGCGCCTTTCCACCGAGCTCAAGGTGAATGTTCTTGAGGTCGGCCGCGGCCGTGGTCATCACCTCTCGACCGGCCCGCACCGACCCGGTGATCGACACCATCTTTGGGGTCTTGTTCGACACGAGCGCCTGCCCGGTAGTGCGGTCGCCACAGATCACATTGAGCACGCCGTCGGGGAAGACCTCGGCGGCCAACTCTGCCAACCGCAAGGTGGAAACCGGCGTGGTGTCAGACGGCTTCAGCACCACGGTGTTGCCAGCGGCCAGGGCCGGCGCAATCTTCCAAATGGCCATCATCATGGGGTAGTTCCAAGGCGTGACCTGGGCGCACACACCAATTGGCTCCCGACGAATCCAGGAGGTGTGGCCAGCGAGGTACTCGCCTGCGGAGCTGCCGTCCAAGACGCGGGCCGCCCCGGCGAAGAACCGGATTTGGTCCAGCATGGGAGGCAACTCCTCGGACGAGGTGAGGGCAATCGGCTTGCCGGTGTTCTCCACCTCCAAGGCGACCAACTCCTCGGCATGCGCTTCCACCAGGTCGGCGAACCGCAAGAGCGCCCGTTGCCGATCGCTCGGGGTGGTGTCCCGCCAGGTTTCGAAGGCGGTGGCCGCCGCGTTGCAGGCCGCCCCCACATCGACCTCACCTGATCGCGGGGAGGTGGCAAACACCTCACCGGTCGACGGGTTGATCACGTCGATGGTTTCACCGTTGCTGGCATCGGTGGGCTGGCCGTTGACGAAGTTGCGCAATTGACGGGTCGACACGGGGATTCCTCCGGGTAGAGCGGGGCCGCGAGTAGCGCGACAAAGGCGAGGCCAGATGGTAGGCCGTTGTGGGGCAGGCCGGTGCTAGCTTCGACGGCTGCACGCCGGTACCTCCAGGTACCGCAAGGGGAGGAACTGCTCGATGACAGACGCAGCAGTACCCGATCGCGTGATCATTGTCGGCCAGGGCTACGTGGGGCTACCCCTGGCCGTGCGGGCCGTGGAACAAGGCCACGATGTGGTGGGCTTCGATCTCGATACCGCCCGCGTCGCGCTGCTGGCCTCCGGAAGTTCCTATATCGAAGACATCCCGGACGAGCGCCTCGCCGCCTGCCTGGCCACCGGCCGTTACCTGCCCTCGTCGAACCCCGACGATCTCACTGACTTCGACATCGGGGTGATTTCCGTGCCCACGCCGCTGCGCGACGGGCAACCGGATCTCTCCTATATCGAAGCGGCGGCGGCGGAGCTTGGCTGCCGACTTCGCCGGGGCGCCTGCGTCATCTTGGAGTCGACCACCTACCCCGGCACCACGGAAGAACTCGTTGCCCCGCTGTTGGAGAAGGCCAGCGGGCTCACCGCAGGCACCGATTTCCAGTTGGGCTACAGCCCGGAACGCATAGACCCTGGCAATACGACTTGGACCCTGGAAACAACTCCCAAGGTGGTGTCCGGGATAAACGCCGCCAGCCTTGCTCGGGTTCAAGGGTTCTACGACACCATCGTGGTGAGGACGGTCGCGGTTCGATCACCCAAAGAGGCCGAGCTCACCAAGCTGCTCGAGAACACGTTCCGTCATGTCAACATCGCCCTCGTCAATGAGCTCACCATGTTTGCCCGGGACCTGGGCATCGACATTTGGGATGCGATCGACGCGGCGGAGAGCAAGCCGTTTGGCTTCATGCCATTCCGGCCCGGTCCTGGTGTCGGAGGCCATTGCCTCCCGATCGACCCCTCGTATCTTTCGTGGCGAGTGAAGCAATCACTGGGGATGACGTTCCGGTTCGTTGAACTCGCCAACGAGGTCAACGAACACATGCCGGACTACGTCGTCCGTCGACTGGCGGCCGCTCTCAATGAGCGTGAGTTGTCCATCAAGGGACGCCGGATCCTCGTTGCCGGTGTGGCCTACAAGCGCAATACCGGCGATGATCGGGAATCCCCCAGCAAGAAGATCATCGAGCTGCTTCTCCAGCTCAAGGCAGATGTGGCGGTGTGCGACCCCCACGTGGACCCCACCCGTAGCCATGCCACCACCGGCGCGACCTGGGTGGCACTCACCGCCGAGGAAATTGGCAAGGCCGATGCTGTTTTGGTACTCGTTGACCACGACGCGTTCGACCTCGATCTTGTCGGTCGCGAGGCCAGCTTTGTCTTAGATACCCGCCGCTGCGTGGAAGGCCCCAACGTCGAACATCTCTGAGGGCCTAGCCGCGCCCTCTAACCTCGCATGATGGCCACGCGATCATTGCCCTGCGCCTTGCTGGTCGAGGCCCGGCCCAAGCAATGGGTCAAGAACCTGCTGGTCTTTGCCGCCCCGGGGGCGGCCGGCGTGATCAACCAACCCGAGCCGCTTCTCCAAACCATCGGCGCTTTCGTCTGCTTCTGCCTGGCGGCCACGGGGACCTATTACCTCAACGATGCGGCGGACGTCGAAGCCGACCGCCTCCACCCCAAGAAGCGATTCCGACCCATCGCCGCCGAAGACATTTCGGTTGCCTTGGGGAGAATCATCGGTGTGACGTCCATTGTTCTGGCCGTCCTCTTGGCCCTGGCCATCAACTGGCACCTGGCCATTGTGGTGGCTTGTTACGTCACGCTCACCACCGCCTATAGCATCTGGTTGAAACACACGCCCGTGGTTGACGTGGTGGCGGTGGCCGCCGGGTTCGTCCTGCGGGCCATTGCCGGCGCCGCCGCAGTGGACGTACCGATCTCCAACTGGTTCTTCATCGTTGCTTCGTTTGGTTCGCTCTTCATGGTGGTGGGAAAGCGTCGGGCCGAGGCGGGCGAGATGGGCGAAGGCGCCGCCGCCACGCGGTCCACTCTCGGCGCGTACTCACGGGATTACCTCATCCAACTCCAGACCGTGGCCATGAGCGTTGTCCTGGTGGGTTACTGCGTCTGGGCGTTCGAAAAAGCCACCGGTACGGGTACCGACATTGCCGCCGCCGGATCGACCGTCCCCTGGTTTCAGCTCTCAATCGTGCCGTTTGTTCTTGCCGTGCTTCGCTACGCGTTCCTGGTGGATACCGGGCAGGGGGGCGCGCCAGAGGAGATCGTTCTGGGCGACCGTTCCATCCAACTCATGGTCCTCGCATGGGCAGCACTGTTCGCCATCGGGGTGTACCTGACGTGACCGCCGAACCCATGCAATTTCTCACGGGCTGGGGGGCAACCGCCCCATCGCCGTCCACCGTCATTTTGCCCCTGGACGCAGACCAGTTGGCTGGGGCCCTGGACCACATAGGGCCCCGCGGCCTGATCGCCCGCGGGCTGGGCCGTTCCTATGGAGACCCGGCACAAAACTCAGGCGGGGTGGTGATCGACACAACTGCCGTCTCGGGCATCCACCATCTGGACCTCGAAGCGGGCGTGGTGACCGCGTACGCGGGCACCACCATCGACTCGCTCATCCGCTGGCTGGTGCCGCTCGGCTGGTTCGTACCGGTCACGCCCGGCACCAGGCAGGTCACCGTCGGGGGAGCCATTGCCTCGGACGTGCACGGCAAGAACCACCACAAGGTTGGGTCCTGGTGCGATGCCGTCGTTTCCCTCACGATCGTGACCCCCGCCGGGGGAAGACAGCAGATTTCCGCAGGATCTCACCCCGAACTGTTCTGGGCAACGGCCGGGGGCATGGGCCTCACGGGCATCGTGGTGGACGTCACCTTCCGCCTCCACCGGATAGAGACCAGCCTCCTGTCGGTAGACACCGATCGCACCCCGGATCTCGATACCACGCTCGACCTCATGGAATCCGGTGACCATGCCTACGACTATTCGGTGGCCTGGATAGACCTCATGGCCACCGGGTCGGCAACCGGAAGATCAATCCTTGACCGGGGCCGCTTTGCTCCGCTCGCTCAGCTCAGCGCCAAGGGCCAGCGGGACCCGCTGGCGTTTCACTCGGTGACCGTCGCCACCTTCCCGAGGGTGGTACCGATCAACTTCATCACCCCGCTCACGGTCAAAGCCTTCAACGAAGCCTGGTATCGCAAAGCCCCTCGCCGTCGGAGAGACAACCTCCAAACCATCAGCCAGTTCTTTCATCCGCTGGACCTGGTTGCCCACTGGAACCGCGTCTACGGCCCCCACGGGCTCCTGCAGTGGCAGTGCGCACTGCCTTCCACCGCAACCGATCAACTCCACGAGATCGTGCGGGAGCTCACCAGTTCGGGTCGCCCGTCGTTTCTGGCCGTGCTCAAGCGCTTTGGGCCCGCCAACCCCGGCCCGCTGTCGTTCCCGCTAGAAGGCTGGACCCTCGCCCTTGATGTGCCCGCCGGGTCCGACCCTGAACTGGGAGCACTCCTCGATCGCCTCGATCGGCGGGTTGTTGATGCGGGCGGCCGCCTCTATCTCGCCAAGGACAGCCGGCTCCAGCCCGAACTCCTGAGCGATATGTATCCCCGCCTAGACGAATGGCGCAAGATTCGCGACGACGCTGATCCCGGGGGCCTCTTGGCCAGCGACCTCAGCCGCCGCCTTCGCCTCACCTGACCAGGGAGCGACGATGCGGAGCCGGGCCACCGGCTCGGCCAGCGCTTCTGCAAATCGGCAGGCATCGGCCATTTGAACCACCAGCCCGAGGCTGTCGTCGTCGTACTGCGGGACCCGCGTCGGTTCGAGCGGCGGGACCCGTACATGCGAGATGCCTGGGTGGTGGGGCTGGGCACCGGTCTCCTCGGCCGATAGGAGTATCTCATGGAGCTTCTCACCGGGCCGCAGACCGGTGTAAACGATCTCAATCGGGCGGTCGGCGTCGGCAATCAACCTCCGGGCCACGTCGTCGATCCTCACCGGGCTGCCCATATCCAAGATGAGGGCTTCACCATCACCACCGACGGCGCCCGCCTGGATCACCAGTTGCACCGCCTCTTCCACGGTCATAAAGAACCGAGTGGCCTCGGGGTCAGTCACCGTCACCGGCCCGCCGGCCTCGATCTGAGCGGTGAAGGTCGTGAGGACAGAACCTCGGCTCCCGAGCACGTTGCCGAACCGGACGCTCAGGTACGTGCCGTCGGTTCGCTGGGCAATGTAGGCAGTCAGCCGTTCCGCTATGCGCTTGGAGTAGCCAAGCACGCTCGTTGGGTCCGCAGCCTTGTCGGTCGAGATGTTGACGAATCGCTCGACCCCAACGGCCGCCGACGCTTCCAGCAGGGCAACCGTGCCCCACACATTGGTCTTGAGGGCCTCGCTCGGGTGCATTTCCAGAAGAGGCAAGTGCTTCAGGGCCGCGGCGTGAAACACCACCTCCGGGCGATGCTCATCGAACACCTGACGGATGCGCCGACGATCGCGAATGTCGGCCACCACTAAGTTGCGGCTGTCGAGCATGGCCCGACCTTCGATGGAGAGCTGCACGGCGTGGAGCGCAGATTCATCTCGCTCCAACATGACCAAGGCCGCGGGAGCGAACCGGTAGATCTGGCGACACAACTCCGAGCCAATCGAGCCGCCGGCGCCGGTCACCAGAACCCGTTTGCCGGTGAGATAGCCAGCGATGGACTCCACATCGGTGTCGTGTTCGTGCCGACCGAGAAGGTCTGCGGGCGAGACCGGGCGAATGTCTGACATCTCGACCTGGTCGCCATACAACTCGCTCAAGGCGGGCAGCACCAGAAGCCGCATCCCGGCCTGTGCCGCCAGTTCCTCGACCTCGCGCACCAGGCTGGACCCAGCGCTCGGGATGGCGAGCAAGGCAACCGTCGCGCCCTCGGCCTTGGCAATGCGAGCCAACTCCAGATGACCGCCACGAACAGGAACACCCCGAATCTGCAGGCTGCGCTTGCGGGGATCGTCGTCGATCAGGGCGACAGGAAGATACCGGCCGCTGCGGTTGCGCAACATGGCGGTGACGATCTGTTGACCGCCTTCTCCCGCACCGATCACCACCATGCGCTCAGCCGCTGCCCCTGTTGGCCTCATCGACCTCTCCCGAAACCACCGCCAGATGTAGCGCACACCCGCGCTTCCGGTGAGGACAATGGTGCTGGCGATGAGAGGTACCGACAACGGCACGGGACGACCGAGGAGCACATCGAGGATGAGCAACACCACCGTGGCCAGCGCCACCGCTTCTACGAGGGTGGAAATTTCCTCGAACGAGCCAAAGCTCTTCTTGCCGATATAAAGGCCACGAGCTAAGCCCATGAGAATCAAAACGGTGGCGGCCAGCAACGCAAAGCTTGCGGTCTCACGCTCTTGGCTCCCCGTGATATTAAAGTCGTAGCGGAGGGCCGTACCTAGGACCACCGCAGTAGCCATAGACACGAAATCTGCCACGGCTTGGATACGACAGCGACCGTGGTCCGAAATCCTTCCGACACCGAGCACAGCACCCTTGGCGGCGCTGGTAGCAAGGGATTCAGAACCTGCTTTTGGTGATCCTTTACGCACGTACCCTCCCCCGAGGCGGGCCACCCTGAATGTGTGACCGCCGACACGGTACCGTCCCCCGGTTCAGTAGTCCACAGTCCAACAAAATAATCTATCGACGTCGACGCGTTGCAATGAGCGATGGTTGCCCCGAGCACGGTCCGTCACGACGCGCCGCGGAGGATAAAGTCTTCCAATTCACGGAGCATGTGGGGAGCCTTCCCGGCAGATCCTCCTCGGGCATCCACCCACCCCAAATGATCTGGAGCATCGCCCATGCATATCGCCGTCACTGGTTCGAGCGGATTTATCGGAACGCCCCTGTGCGAGGCATTGCACCGCGATGGTCATCGGGTGGTCCGGGTGGTTCGGTCCGGGGCTGGTCCCGGCACCATTGCTTGGGACCCAGCGGCGGGCACCATCGATGCCGCCGCATTCGAAGGCATCGACGCGGTCGTCCACCTGGCTGGCGAGGGCATTGCCTCGGGCCCGTGGACCAAAGCACAGCGCGCCCGCATCACCGACAGTCGATCACAGGGAACCGCACTGCTGGCCCGCACCCTGGCCGGACTCGACCAAAAGCCCTCGGTACTCGTCAGCGGCTCGGCTATCGGTTTCTACGGGGATCGCGGCGACGAACTGCTGACCGAGACCTCCGGTGCTGGTACCGGCTTTCTGGCCGATGCCTGCATTGCCTGGGAGGCAGCAACCGCACCGGCGATCGAGGCAGGGATACGGACGGCCCTGGTCCGCACCGGCATCGTGGTTGACCCATCGGGCGGCTCGCTCGGCAAACAGCTCATGGCCTTCAAGCTCGGCCTTGGGGCCAAAGCCGGCCGCGGGACCCAATGGATTTCCTGGATCACCCTGGCCGACGAGGTGGCCGCCCTGCGCCATGTCCTGGCCGACGAAGCCGTGACTGGCCCCGTCAACCTGGTTGGCCCCAATCCGGTCACCAACGCGGAGTTCACCGACGCAGTCGGGCAGGCATTGCACCGTCCAACGTTCCTCACCATCCCCAAGATCGCCCGGCATCTCCCGTTCGGTTTCGGGGACCTCGTCGACTCGTTGCTCTTCACGTCGGCCCGGATCCAGCCCGGCATGCTCGAGCAGACAGGTTTCACCTTCAGCCAACCCAACCTCGATGGCGCGCTGGCCGATCTCCTAGGCCACCGGTAACTCGGCACTAACGTTCACACTCGTGCCCGAGCGCCGGATCGCTGCTTTCGACTTCGACGGAACCCTCACCCGGCGAGACACCCTGTTGCCGTTCCTGGTGCGGGTGTGTGGCCCCCTTGCGGTGGCCAAGGCTTTTTGGACGATCGCCCCGGGCGTCGTCCGTTCCCGAATCAGGTCACGTCCCGATGGAATCCATCATCGCGATAGCTCCAAGGCCGCGTTGCTCCACGCCTTGCTGGCCGGACGTGATGCCGCGTCGTTCACGGAGGCCGGGGCAAACTTTGCCCAGGGCCTTCACCGGCGTGTCCGCCCCGAGATGGCCGAGCAGGTCGCCTGGCATCGGGCGCAAGGACACGAACTTGTCATCGTGTCGGCTTCGTTGCTCACGTATCTGGAGCCGTTCACCGTGGCGGCAGGCTTCCACCACGTGATTGCCGTCGGCCTCGAGGTTGGTACCGATGGGACCTTGACCGGGAACCTCACCCGGCCCAACGTCCGGGGACCCGAAAAGGCAGTCCGCCTTCGGGAGTGGCTGGAGGGTCAAACGCCAGCCATGTTGTGGGGGTACGGCAACTCCAGCGGAGATACCGAACTACTCGCCATGGCCGACGTTCCCGTCTGGGTAACCCGCCACACCGAGCGCAAAGCCGCCGCACCGGTCCCCACCGCGGCGCTCCCCACCCCCTGATGAGGAGCGACCGGGCAGATCACTTCGGCTGCATCCGAATGCCGGCATCGATGCGGATCGACTCGGCGTTCATGTAGCTGTTGCGCAAGAGCTCGGCACAGAGCGTGGCGAACTCGTCCGAGGTGCCGAGGCGCTTGGGGAACAGCACGCCGGCGCCGAGGCGCTCCTTGAACTGCTCGGACGCCTCGCCCTCGCCGTAGATCGGCGTGTCGATGAGGCCGGGGAGGATGGTGTTGACCCGGACGCCAACGGCGGAAAGATCACGGGCGATCGGGAGGGTCATGCCCACCACGCCGCCCTTGGAGGCAGAGTAGCTGGCCTGGCCAATCTGGCCGTCCTCCGCGGCAACCGACGCCGTGTTCACGATCGCGCCGCGCTCACCGAACTCGTCGGCCTCGTTCTGCGACATGGCCGTGGCGGCAATGCGGATGCAGTTGAACGTGCCGATGAGGTTGATTTCGACGACCTTCCTGAAAATGTCGAGGTCATGGGCGGAGCTGTACTGGCCGTCCTTGCCGATGGTCCGGGTGGCCCAGCCGATCCCGGCGCAGTTCACGAGCGCCTTGAGCGGACCCAGTTCCTTGGCTGCTTCGACCGAAGCGATGACCTGGTCCGTGTCGGTCACGTCGCAAGCGATAAACACGCCCCCGAGTTCCTTGGCCAGGGCCTCGCCCTTTTCCTGCTGGCGGTCGAGGTCGGCGACGACGACCTTGGCCCCGAGCGATGCGAGGTGGCGGCTGGTGGCCTCGCCGAGGCCAGAGGCTCCACCGGTGATGATTGCGCTGATCCCGTTGATTTCCATGACCGCGAACTCTATTGACTGAACGGTCAAGTTTGCCAACGCAACGGCCGAACCAGCGCTCCCGTTGACGCGGCTACTCTCGCCGAGAATGCTCCCTCCACACCTGTCACCCCTTCGGAGCATGCTCACCGCCTTGGTCCGCGGCCTGGTCCCCGTGGCCGCCGCCCTCGCCCTCTTGGGCCTGCTTGGGTCCTGCACCGGCGAGCGCCCGTCTCTGGGCCCGGCCGTCGTCACCGCGTCCACCGGGTCAACGAGCACGCCACCCTCGAACAGCACCAGCGCCCCGACCGGTAAGACAAAACTCGGACCAGAATCCCTCCTTGGCTACATCGCCACCCCGACCAGCAAGCCGGTCGTTCACGTTGCGGCAAAGGCTGATTCCCTTGCCTTGGACCTCCCGGCCAAGACAGAGGCCGGGGCGCCGACAACCTTCGCCATAGTGGGAAACCCCACCGGAGACGCCGACGGGTGGATTCAGGTCCTGCTGCCCACCCGGCCCAACGGCACCACCGCCTGGGTACCAGCCGCATCAGTGGCCATCACCAAAACGGACCTCCAGGTCTTCATAGACCTTTCCGCTCGGTCCCTCCAGGTAAAAAAGGCAGGCACGGAGGTATGGGCCAGCCAGGTCGCCATCGGCGACACGGTCAACCCCACCCCCGTTGGGGCCACGTACCTCACCGAACTGATCGACAACAACGAGCCCGCTGGCCCCTATGGCCCCTTCGCCTTCGGCCTGGCGCTGCACTCAGACACGCTTAGCGAGTTCGGTGGTGGAGATGGCCAGGTCGGGATCCACGGCACCAACCAACCGAAACTCATCGGCCAGGCCGTCTCGCATGGCTGCGTGCGGCTCACCAACGCTGACGTTGAGAAGCTCGTTGGTCTCAGCCTGCCGCTCGGCGTCCCGGTCTTCATCTCCTAGCAGCACTGTTTCCGTGACCGACGAACCGCTGCCCACCTTTCGCTATCACCCAGACCCCGTAGCCACGGGGGCATTCGAACAACAGGGCGGAACCTGTCGGCGCTGCGGCATGGCCCGGGGATGGGTCTACGTGGTCCCTCCCTACGCAATTGAAAACCTGCGGGACGCGCTCTGTCCTTGGTGCGTGGCCGATGGCTCGGCCGCAGCGACCTTTGCGGCAACGTTCACCGATCTGAGCGAAGCCACCGACCTTGCGGGCATTCCAGAGACCGTGCTCGACGAGATCACCCATCGCACCCCCGGGTTCAGTGCCTGGCAACAGGAACGCTGGCTCTTTCACTGCGGCGATGGCGCGGCCTTTCTGGGCGCGGCCGGGTGGCCCCAGTTGGCGGACCTCCCCGACGCGCTCAACTCGCTCCGCACCCAGGCCACCATGTGGGGCTTCACCGGCGAGGACACCGATGCGTTCCTCGGCTCCCTGGATGTCGACGGTGCGTCCACCGCCTACCTCTTCCGTTGCCTGCACTGCAGCACCCACCTCGCCTACGCAGACCTCGACTAGCCAACCCCATAACCACAAAGACGGGCGGGCCCGGCGGGGCACTACCGAGGGAGTCAGTCGCAGTTGTGGCAGATACCGGACGCAGGCAGCGACAGGTAACACGTTGGACAGGCGGGACGCTTGGGCGGATCGGGGCGGGGGGCGCCCGATGCCAAACGGCCAGACCGCACTGCGGCGACGCGGGGCGTGAAGCGGGGTTCGCCGCCGTTGCTCGGGAGCGTTGCCCCATAGCGCTGGTAACAGGCAAGACGCTCCCGGGCGGCGTGGAGCTCGGGATCTTCCGGGATCTCGCCATCGCGAACCCCGGCAGCCTTGGCGTAGCCAGCGCCGATACCCTGATCTTGGCGCACGACGAGGGCAGTGAGCATGGGTTCGTCGGCAGCTGTACCACCGGCGGTGACGGCAGTGAGAACCTTGCCGACCCACTGATGCAGAAGAATTTTGGTGCGAATCCCGGCGGCATCTTGCACGGCCTCGCCGAACTCTTTGTACGTCACGAACGATCCGTAGGTGCCAGCGACCGATTCGAGGTGCGGAACAGCAACGGCGGTCCAAGCCACGACGGCGTCCTCATAGGACACGACCGATTCATCGGCCACGGACCAGGTACCAGATACAGACTCAGACACGCGAAATCTCTCGTCGAAGGTGGAATCGGAAACTTGCCTCGCCGACAGGAGCCCGATGGCCAGTCTAAGGGCCGACGCCTGTTGACCCCTCACCCGAGCCTCGTGGCGAGCTCTCGCCTCCCCCAGCCGCCGCTCGGACAAAGGTTCACGTCGCCCAAAGTTGGTCCACCGGCACGACGTATTGAGTATCTGGCCGGTTTGCCCAGCGAGACGCTCAAGGTCGCTGATACCGCCTAACGACGTACGAGTCCCCGCCCCGCCGGGCGGATGCTCAACCAGGAGCCGTCCCCCAGCCGCCGCCTCCGGGGGTGAGCATGCGCACCACATCGCCCGCCGAGAGCCGGACCGTGCACTTGTCGGGGAGGCGCTCGGCCATGGCTTCGTCACCGCTTGGCAGCAGCCAGTTCTCCCCGACCGCACCGGGTTCCCCGCCGGCCAAGCCCCACGGCTGGGAGGTGCGACGCTCCGTAATGAGCGACAGGGTTACGTCCTCCAGGACCTGCAGGTCCCGTTCGATACCGTCTCCACCGGGCGCCGCGCCAGCACCACCGCTCCCCTGTCGCAACCGGTACCGCAGCACCCGAACTGGGAAGGCCCGCTCAAAGGCCTCGATCGGCGTATTGCGGGTGTTGGTCATGGCGGTGTGGATGCCACTCATCCCCGGGACCGGGGCACCACCGAGGCTGGGCTCCGGCGGCCGACCACCCTGTCCCCCGCCGACGGTCTCATACGAGACCCAGCCGGCTCCACCAATCAACAGGTTGTTCATGGTCCCTTGCGACGCGGCTGGCACTCGATCGGGCAGGGCCTGGGCCAAGGCGCCCAGGCACACGTCGGCCACCCGTTGCGAGACCTCGACATTGCCGGCACCGACCGCGGCGGGCGGGAGCGCGGCCACCACCGACCCCGCGGGCGCAATCACCCGGACCGGTCGAAAGGTTCCACCGTTGGCCGGCAACGTCGGGTCGACCACGGACCGAAGCGCCCACGCGACCGATGACACCGTGACCGCCTCCACCGCGTTGACGTTGCCCGCGCGCTGGGGGTCGGTTCCGGTGAAATCGAACGTGATTTCGTCGTTGGCAATGGTGACCGCCAGGCGAATGGTTGTGGCTTCCTGCTGATGCGGAGCGGGGCCGAAACTGTCGAGCACATCCTCGAAATGCCAGGTCCCGTTCGGCATGCCCGCCAACGCGGCCCGCATTCGGCGTTCGCCGTAATCCACGATCTCGTGGAGGGAACCGGGCGACGCTGCGATCACGGCACGGAACCGGTCGGCACCAAGGAGGTTGGCTCCCACCTGGGCATCGAGATCCCCCGCCCGCTCCAGTGGCGTGCGAGAGGACGCAACGAAGATCGCCATCACTTCGGGCGTCAGGCGAACGGGCGGGATGCGCAGGCCTTCCTGCTGGATCTCGGTGGCATCGGCCGGGAGCGAGCCCGGCGCTGCCCCACCGAGGTCGCCATGGTGAGCCCGGTTCGCCACCCACCCGACCAACTCCGGCGGAGACGAACCCTCGGCGTAGACAGGGGTTACGAGCGTCACGTCGTTCAGATGGGTACCGCCCGCAAACGGGTCGCTGAGAATGACGTGCTCGCCGGGAGCGAGCTCGCTCCCCGCAGCCGCTATGGCCGCGGCCACCGAGGCAGGCATCGATCCCAGATGGACAGGGATGTGCTCGGCCTGCACCAGCAACGTGCCGTCGGCGGTGAAGAGGGCAGCGGAACAGTCCGCCCGTTCCTTGATGTTCGGGCTGAACGCCCCGCGCCGCAAGACCTCACCCATCTCGTAGGCCACACCGGTCAACCGGGCAATGAGCACGGACAGCGTCGACGGATTCATCACGACGTGACCCCCGAGCCAACCCGGGTCAGCACCAGCGCGCCGCTGGTGGGGTGCGGGTCCGCCCGCCACCCGTCGGCCACCCAGATCGTGCAATCCGGTTCCGCTATCACCAAGGGACCAAGGCCCGCTGTGCGTGTGGCCACCGGCAAATCTGCGGGGCGAAGGGAGGAGGCCAGACGGGCGGTGGCCCGAATGGCCATCACCTCCACCGGGGTGTCGGGCCGGGCGTACCCGTTGCGGCGCTCATGCTCGGCCGCAAACGCGGCAGGGGTGGCCACCCGCAGCTCATGACTTTGGCCTGCGTACCGGCACTCAACGGAGGTCGTGACCTCAGCGCCGGGTAGGGCGGCACGTCCCCCGTCGGCCATCGTCTTGAGCGCTGCGTCGAGGCCCGTCTGATCGGCACCCCCGAGCCAAGTCCGCACCAGGTCGTGCTGGCGCGGAGCGGTCAGGCAACCAACGGCGGAGAGCACCCCGGCCCGCGCCGGAATGACCACCGCCACAAGCCCCAACGCCTCGGCAATGGCACAAGCATGAAGCGGCCCCGCGCCCCCAAATGCCACTAACGCCAGCCCGGCGGGGTCGACCCCGCGGGCCACCGTTACCGTCCGAACCGCTTGCTCCATGGCCGCATTCACGACGGCCAAGATGCCCTCGGCGGTGACTCCCGCTCGGTCGAGTGCGCTCGCGGCCAGTTCCGGGTCTAGATGCCCGATACCCGGCAATTCGGCGTGTACCGGTAGTCGACCGGCCACCAAGTTGGCGTCGGTCACCGTCGGTTCGATGCCCCCAGCGCCGTAGCAAGCTGGGCCTGGAACCGCGCCGGCACTGCGGGGCCCGACCACCAGCGCGCCTCCGGAGTCGACCGCCGCTATTGATCCTCCGCCCGCACCGATGGTGTGCACATCCAGCGACGGCTGTCGGATGGGGAAACCAGCGACTGTTCGTTCACCGGCCGGAGCGGGCACGCCGTTCTGCACCAGGCACACGTCGGTGCTGGTGCCACCCATATCGAAGGTGACCGCGTCGGGGAAGCCGCTGGCCATCGCCGCGTCAGCCGCGGCCAGGACACCCCCAGCGGGGCCGGACAGCAGCAGGCTTACCGGCAGGGCCGCGCCCAGGCTGACCGGAACCAGGCCGCCGGCTGATGTCATAACGACAACGTCGTCAGCGGCATCAGCCAGGCTGTCCAGGTACGACCTACACGCGGGTCGCAGGTAGGCGTTGACGACCGTGGTGATGGTGCGCTCGTACTCGCGAAACTGCGGCGACACGTCGATCGACACCGACACGTCGTGGCCGCGCCGCTCCAGCTCATGGGACACGGCGCGCTCGTGGGTGGGATTCAGGTCGCTGTGCAGCAGGCAGACCGCCACCGCCTCGACATCGTCCGGCAGATCCGGCACCGGCCCGACCTGTTCAACTTCCGCGCCGTCGGGCCCTAGGCGCCCGCCAACTTCAAAACGAAGATCACGCGGAACAAGCGGGGTCGGGCGATCGGCCCAGGGGTCATACAGGGACGGCCGATCTTGGCGCGCGATCTCAATCACATCGGCGAAACCGTCAGTCGTAACCAAGGCGACACGAGCTCCACTCCGCTCAAGCAGCGCGTTGGTGGCCACGGTGGTGCCGTGGGCCAACACGCTCGGCTGTGCTTCTGCTCCAACCAGAGCTGCGGTACCGGCCAGGACCGCCTGACCTGGGTCCCCTGGCGTCGAGGGCACCTTGGTTATGCGGCCGTCCTCCGCCACCACGTCGGTGAACGTGCCCCCCGTGTCGACCCCAACCCTCATGATGGCGAACCTACCCGTCGGGTCTGCCCACCGCCGCCGAGACGACGTTCGCGGTGAGGTCAGGGGCGCAGTACGACGAGGTTGTCGCCCAAGACTTTCTCGAGTTCCGCATGGAGCCGGTCCAGCCGATTGTCCTGCTCATCCCAGACCAGCACCGCCTCGTCTGCCGCGTTGGCTAGCCAGGTGTCTCGGCGGGCCATGGTTTTGCGGAAGGCGTCGCTGTCCGCCGGAGATTTCTTCTCGAACGCAACCACCCGAACCGCCCGGCCCTTGAGATCGACGAAGCGGCTGCGGGCGGTGGCGGTGAGGTTTCGGTCCTGGTCGGGAAAGGCAATCACTGCGGCATAGGGGACGTCGGCCCGGATGGCGGCCTCGGCGGCGAGAAGTTCGGCCCCTGGCCGCAGGCCCGTGAGCACCACGAGATCCGAGTGGATCTGCGCCTGGGCATCGAACCATTCGGTTAGGCGCCGACGCAGGTCGTCGGCGCCCGGGTTCTGGTCCCAACCCCCCAGCCCATCAGGTCCGAGGCCCACCACCAGCAGAAGGTGGCCTTCTGGAATACGACCATCTCGGCGCCGACGCTCAGCCCGCTGCTCCTCCACCGGCAGATCGCTGAGCTTGCCACCACCCCCGGGCGCGCCCGGTGTTGGTCCAACCCCGGCCCGGAACACGTCGCGTTGGACCACGGCCAGCTCATCGACGAGGTGGTTCATGGCGTCGCCAGAGTGGCCCTTGACCCATTCGAAGGTGAGCTCGTGAGCCCGCGCATCACGGGCGGCAATGAGCGGCTCCCAAATTTCCCGGTTCTTCACCGGCTGGCTGACCAAGGACAAGCAACCGGTGAAG
>JANXNS010000130.1 GCA_025353965.1 Aquihabitans sp. | reverse complement strand
GGGAAGCTTTGATCTGACGGTCGAACTGGTCGCTACGCCGTCGGGGAGCTACAGCGAACCCGGCCCTGCGTTTGGATATTTCCATGCTGCCGGTTGCGCCGTTCTGGTGCTCTGTCGGCAAGACGACAGGATCAGTTCTTGGGCCCCGAATTTTGTGTGCGTGATGGTCATGCGACCCGCCTCCCTCGGCGTTGGGCGGCGCGGGTTCTCCATGGGTGCGCCCTGGTTGTTGCGTTCAGCCTCGGTGCGGCTGTGCTCGCCGGTGCGAGTGCGAGTGCGAGCGTGGCTGTTGCACCGGTTGGTTTGGGTAGTTCGCGAGGTTTTGCGGTGCTTGCCGGTTTGGCGGTTACGAATACTGGTCCATCGTCGATCAATGGTGATATTGGGGTGAGTCCTGGTACCGCGGTGACGGGGGTCACGCCGGGTGAGCAGGTTGGCGGCGCGATTTATGCGGCGGATGCGGTGGCCCGTCAGGCGCAAATTGATGTGACCGCTGCATATAACGACGCGGCTGGTCGTACGCCGGGTGTGACGGTGGCTGCCGAGCTGGGTGGTAGCACCCTCGTTCCTGGGGTGTATCGGGGGCCTGCGCTGGGCCTTACTGGCACGTTGACTCTCGATGCCGGTGGCGATGCGAACGCGGTGTTCATCGTTCAGGCGGGGGGTGCTTTGACCACCGCGGCGGCTAGTCGGGTGGTGTTGGTCAATGGTGCCAGTGCCTGCAACGTGTTTTGGCAGCTCCCTGCCGCTGTCACCCTTGGTGCCGGTTCGACGTTCGCCGGAACTGTCCTCGCTATCGCGGCCATTACCGCGGGTGCGGGTGCGGTGGTCTCGGGTCGTCTGCTCTCCAGTGCTGGTGCTGTGACCCTGTCTGGCAACACCGTCACTAACGCGGGCTGCGCAAGCACGGTCCCGGGTGCGCCGACGATCGGCATCGTGACCCGGGGCAACACTGAGGTTTCGGTTGCGTTCACGGCCCCGTTGAGTAATGGCGGCAGTGTGATCACCGGTTACACGGCTACGTGTGTGTCGAGTGACGGTGGGGCCGCGGGCTGGACTGGTGGATCGGCGAGCCCGATCACGGTCACGGGCCTGACCAACGGCAAGGCCTACACGTGCACGGTCACTGCCACGAACGCGGTGGGGTCCAGTGTTGCGTCGGCCGCGAGCAACGTGGTGGTGCCAGCTCCGGTGCCCGACGCACCGACCATCGGAGCCGTCACGTCGACCGATCAGGCGGTAATTATTGCTTTTGCCGCCCCCGCGAATGACGGCGGCACGGCGATCACCAGCTATATCGCGACCTGCACGGCCGTCGTCGGCGGCGGGGCAGCATCTGCGGCCAGCGCACGGTCGCCGATCACCGTCACCGGTTTGGTCAACGGGTCTACCTACACCTGCGTGGTGCACGCCACGTCAAACATCGGAACTGGGCTGGGCTCGGTGGCGTCGAGCCCAGTCATCCCATCCACGGTCCCCGGCGCGCCAACCATCGGCGTGGCAACTCGCGGCAACACTCAGGTGTCGGCGACCTTTACGCCCCCGATTTCGGACGGTGGCAGCCCGGTCATCGACTACTCGGCGTCTTGTGCGGCTAGCAACGGGGGAGCAACCAGCACCGCCGCCGGCTCGTCAAGCCCGATCCTCGTGACCGGGCTGACCAACGGCGTCGGGTACACGTGTGCGGTGTCGGCGGCCAACGCCGTTGGCCAGGGTCCGGCCTCCAACGCATCTACGACGGTGACACCGGCGACAACGCCGAACGCGCCCACCGCCGTGGTGGCCGTGCGGGGCGACGCCCAGGCATCGGTGTCGTTCGTCGCCCCAGCCAGCACCGGTGGGGCCGCGATCATCAGCTACACGACTGTATGCGTGTCATCGAATGGTGGGCCGAGCGCCTCGGTCTCTTCGGCGGGGACTCCGGCGGTGGTCACCGCCCTGCGCAATGGCTCTACCTATACGTGCACCGTTGTGGCCATCAGCGCTGTTGGCTCTGGTACGGCGTCGCTGCCCTCGAGCAGCTTCGTGCCCGCCACGGTGCCCGGCTCACCGGTCCTCGGGGTTGCCGAGCGTGGGAATCGGTTGATCTTGGTCAGGTTCACCGGACCGACGGATTCCGGCGGCGCGGCGATCACGTCGTATGAGGCCTTCTGCGCGTCGACTGATGGAGGCGTTGCCGGTTCGACGGTTGGGTCCGGAGGCCCGCTCACCGTCTCGGGTCTCACGAACGGGTCGGTCTACGCCTGTTTGGTGCGGGCGACGAATCGGGTGGGCATAGGGCCGAGTTCGGCGGCATCGAACCTGGTGATCCCGGCGACGGTGCCTGATCCGCCAGCGATTGGGGTTGCCGTGCGTGGAAACGTTTCGGCCATGGTCGCCTTCACCCCGCCCGCGAACACCGGGGGACTGCCGATCACCGGGTACACGGCGCGCTGCACGTCCACTAATGGTGGTGATGCGCGTAGCGCGACGGGCCGGACCAGCCCTGTCACCGTGACCTCGCTCGTCAACTCGTGGTCCTACACGTGCAGCGTGCGGGCCACCAATGGGGTCGGGACCGGGGTTCGCTCCGAGTATTCGAATGTTTTTGTGCCCGCGACGGTCCCTGGTGCGCCCACCAACGTGAGCGCGTTGCCGGCAGGGTCTGGGAAGCTGCGTGGGAGCTTCACCGTCCCGTTAACTAACGGTGGGTCGCCGATCACGGGGTACGCCGTATCGTGCGCGTCCTCAGACGGTGGGGTCCCTGGCTCTGGTACCGGCTTCGCCAGTCCGCTAACGGTCGTAGGGCTGACCGATGGCCGCCACTACTCGTGCACCGTTGTAGCGTTCAACATTGTTGGCTCCTCCGCCCGGTCTGCCCCGACCGGAAGCGTGCTGCTCGCCATGGTCCCGGCCGCACCGTCGGGCGTCTCTGCCATTTCGGCCTCGACCACGGCGTCCACCGGATCGGTCACCGTCACGTTCACCGCCGGATCCAGCGTCGGGTCCATCGTGTCGTCGTTCGACGCGATGTGCATCTCGGGGACCGGCGGGGTCATGGGGACCGCGACTGTTGTTTCGTCAACGGCGATGCCCATCGTTGTGCCGAGGCTGACCACTGGGGCGTCCTACGCCTGCCAGGTGCGAGCCACCAACAGCACTGGTGTGGGTTCGTACTCTGCTGTTTCTACCCCGCTCATTGTTGGTAGTCCCGCCGCCCCGATCTCGGTGAAGGCATTGTCGGGGTCGACGGCTGGCTCGGTGGGAACGCTCAGCGTTTCCTACGTCCCGTCGTCGGCGAATGGCGCGACGATTACGTCGTTCACCGCAAGCTGCACGTCTGCTGACGGGGGCGCGCCAGCATCGGCCACGCACGCCGGTTCGACCGGCGTGGCGATCGTGGTCGGAGGCGTAACCACGGCCAAGTCCTACCAATGCTCGGTTCGCGCCGTGAACAGCCGCGGTCTCGGGCAGTGGTCGGCAGTATCGCCGGTGGTGATCGTCGGGGCTCCGGCGGCTCCAACGGCGGTGTCGGCCGCGAGGGTGGCCTCAGGGTCGTTGCGGGTGTCGTTCACGCCGAGTGCGATCAACGGTTCCACGGTGACCTCGTTTACCGCGGCGTGCCGATCGAGCAACGGTGGGACCACGAGGGCTGCTAGCGCTGCGACCGGTCCGATCACCGTCGCCGGCCTCAGCGCAACGATGAGCTACACCTGCACGATTGTCGCGCAGAGTAACCGCGGAGACAGCGCGGCATCGGCGGCATCGGCCTCTGTCATCGCCTGAGGCCCAAGAGGCTTTGAGCACGTCAGGTCGCACCCGGTGTACGTGACCCGCATGGGTCGACGGTGCGGGTTTGCCCGCGGACCGACCCCGACCAGGGCCGTAGCCAACTCAAAAAAGATTCAAGTAGGTCACGCTCCGTGACGATACCGACGCTGGGGCTTTGGCACTGAAGCCTCCCTCGACGAAGGAGCGGACAACATGGCCAGAGAACAGGTAGTTGCCCCCAATACGGCACAACCTCACGAATCACGGCGTTGGGGCCGGACCATGAGGGCCGTCGTGGTTTCGGCTGCGTTAGTCATGTCGGCAACTGCGCTGACGCCGCTCCCCGCCGCCGCCGCCGCCGCCACGGCCGGGGTTTGGGTCAGCGCCGCCGAGATTGCCTCGCTGCCGACGACCGGTAAGGCGTGGGACGCAATGAAGGCCGCCGCCGTGAAGTCGTGGGGCACACCAACGATCGCGGACCAGAGCAGTACCGATGACACGAACACACTGGCCGGGGCCCTCGTCGCAGTCCGGTTGAACGACGATGGCTTGCGGTCCAAGGTGCGGGTCCACCTCGCCGCCCTGGTGGCATCCCACCCGTACTACCGAGTGCTTGGCCTGGCCCGCCAGTTGCCGTCGTACATCATTGCCGCCGATCTCGTGGGTCTCGACCCCAGCAGCCGCTTGGCATTCGAGGCGTTCCTGCGTGAGGCAGCATCCCACCAGATGGAGGGCCACTCGGGCGGGACCGACCTGCGCTCCACCGCCCTTCTCTCCCCGAACAACTGGGGCACCATGTCCCGTGCGGCAATGGCCGCCATCGACGTGTATCTCGGCGATGCCGCCGATCTCGCCGTGGTGGCCAACACCCAACGGGCATGGCTCGGTGAGCCAGTCGCCAATCAACTGAGGTTCACGACGACCAACTGGCACACTGAGGTGAAGCAGGCTGGCGTGAATCCGGTTGGCGCCGGTCGCGATGGCCACCCGCTCGATGGTGTGCAACCCGAGGACCAACGTAGGACCGGGTCCTACACCTGGGCCGCGCCGAAGGGCAGTTACCCGCACGAGGCGCTCCAAGGCGCCGTGCTCGCCTCGGTCATCTTGGACCGAGCTGGGGCGTTGCCGTTCGGCTCGGGCCAAGGTGCGCTGATCCGTGCCGAGGAATGGCTCATCGGCCCCGATGGCAACCCTCCCTCGGGCGATGATAGGAACACGCCGTACATGCTGAATCGTTACGGCGCCACGTTCGCCACGGGGTCGACCTCGGCCGCCAAGAACATCGCCTGGGCCGATTGGGCCTACGCCTGAAACCACCGCCTCGGGTCTCACGGGGAGGCCGCGCTGGCGGAGGTAAGGCGGGCCGTGACGGTGTCTGCGGTCGGCGTGGAGCTAGTTCTGGTGCGCCTTCTGTTCCGCTTCGTGGGCGGCGGCCTCGGCGCGAGCTAGTTCCGCTTCGGCTTCCTTCTTCGCAACTTTGCGCTGAGATTCAGCCTTCTTCTGCTGCGCCTCGCCCTCGTGTTCCAGGTCGCTGTTGCCAGTCAGGACCCCCGCCGCTTCCTTGGCCTTGCCCTTGATGCCCTCGATGGCGCCCTTGGCGCCTTCCTTCGGCCCGGTGCTGTCGTTGCTCATGTCGCTCCTTTGAGTTTTGAACAACCTTCACTACCCGATTGGTCACGGGCTAAGCCGCGCCATGACAAGAGTCACTGCCACCGCTCCAGGCCCAACGGTGTCGGCTCAGTCGATCTGACCGAGCGGGGGGCCGACGAGTTCTGCGCCGTAGGGGATGATGCCGGCGTTGAGCCGGGCGATGTCTGGTTCGCTGGCAGGGGGAAGGGTCAGGGCGGGGGCAGGATCGCTTGCGTCTACGTGGTAGCTCTCGAATCCACCAGGGGTGATCAGTTCGAGCAGCCGAGCTTCGTCGCTGTCGACCCGGAACGTATGGGGGATGTCACGGGGCAGCCACACGAGTTCCCCAGCGTGAGCCTCGACGCGTTCGTCGCCGATGATGGCGGTGATCGATCCTTCGATGACGTACAGCGCGGTGTCCTCGCGGTGGTGAACGTGCAGCGGTGGTGAGAAGTGGCGACGAGCTCGCTGTTCGAAGACGCCGAGTTGGCCGCCCGTGTCGGCGGCGCTGGCGAGTATCCGGACGAGGCTGCCGGCGAACCAGCGGTCGCTGGTGGTGGGGATGGACTCAGGAATGGTCACGGGAATGCTCCAACAGTAGATAAATAAAGTAAGACTCTATTTATGTAGTGATACACTATTCACGTGTCCGAAGATGTCAAGACGCCGTCGAGCGGGTTGTCGTTTCCCAGGCGGGAGGCGCGGGCAAGACGAACTCGCGGCCAGGTGTTGGCCGCGGCGCGACGCCTGTTTGTCGACCGTGGCTATGGCGCCACGACCATGCAGGCGATCGCCGACGAGGGTGGCGTCGCGGTTCAGACCGTCTACGCAATCTTCAGAAACAAGCGGACCCTGCTCGAGGAACTCCTTGATGTGACGATCGCGGGCGACGATGAGCGGGTCGCAGTGAACCAGCGTGAATGGATGCGGTTGGTCTTTACGGGGTCGAGCGCTCCCGAACGGCTCCGCTCCTATGCCGCTGCGGTGCGACTGATCAACGAACGCGCCGGTGATCTCCTCGGTGTGGTCGAGGTCGCGGCCTCGGTCGATCCCGACCTTGTCGAGTTGGCGCAGGTGACGGAGAACCGGCGTAGAACCGGAGCCCGAAGTGTGATCGATGCGCTGAAGACCGTAGGGCCGCTACGGACTGGGATCAGTGATGAACATGCCGTCGACATCATGGGGCTGCTGAACAGTCCGGCGACTTTCCGCCAGCTCGTCTGCCATGCGGGATGGAGCCTCGACGACTACGAAGCGTGGCTCGCCACCGCAATGACCGAGCAACTGCTTCCATCCGAGCAGTAGCTCAGGTGGGTTGGTGTGGCGAACAATGAACTCCTTGGTCGCTGACCAAGGCCAACGAATCGGGTAGCCCGAAGCGACCGCCTGCGCCCCTGGGTTAGTAGCTGAACTGCTGGGATGAGGGGTGGAAGGCGATCGACGTGGACTGGAAGGTCTCGGCGTCCAGGGCTTCTAGGGTTTGGTCAGTCAGGAGCATCGGTCGACCTGACACAACCAGGACCCGTCCAACGGTGGGGTGGGGGGCCAGCGAGCAGGCGAAGAACGCAGCGGCGTCCTCCTGGCCGGGGCTGAACCGGGCAACGGTCTGATCGGCGATCCGGTAGCACTGATACCGAGGCCACTCCACCTCCTTCAGTCCCTTATCGCCGCAGCGCAGCACCACGGTGCCTGGCCCGACCAGCTTCTTGGCCTCGGCGTCAGTGATCGGGACGATCGGGCACGGCGGTGGCGTCTCGTTCGGCTTGCTGGCTACCGGGAAGGCAACTTCCTTCACGCCCCCTTCGGTATTGAGGACAGTCGCGTGGTTGGGATTGGAGCCCCGCTGGGTGTCCTGCAAGCCCCACATCGCCAGGTGGCGATCAGGCCAGTAGGTGAACGCGTGGTGGTCCGACCCGACGTTGTCGGCCGTCCACGGCCGTTCCCAGCTGCTGATGGCCCGGGGGGCGTCGACATTGGTCACGTCTAGAAGATGAGCCTGCACCCAGCTCCTGCCCTGCTTGTCTTTCCCCGTGCCCACCTCGTCGTAGCGGGAGCCGATGATGAGCGCTTGGTGATTGGGCAGCGGGTGGAAGTAGCCCACCGAACCGGGCACGGTGACGCTGCCCGCTCGGCGGGGTGAGGCGGGGTTCGTGACATCGATGACGTCTACCTGCCGGCCGAAGATCCCTGTCGAGATCAGCACCCGGCCCTCGATGAAGCGCACCGCGCTGACCTCACCCTTGCCGTTGGCGAGATCCACGATCTTGGAGGTTTCGGTCAGCCCGCCCTTGTCGTCGGGGGTGAGGATGGTCAGGTCAATGCCACCCTTTGGCTTCTGTTTCCACGGTGTGCCCTTGGTGGTCACTACCGCCAGCGAGCTGCCGATTTCACCGAAGGCGAACTGGCCGATGGTCGACCCGTCCACGATGCCCGAACCGCCGTAGGTTGGTGGCGCATTGTCGGTGAAGCTGAACTCGTGGATTGCGGTCTGCCAGTCGTCGAACTTGAGTCGATCTCGGTCGATCGGGTCGACCCACACCTCGGAGCTGATCGCCACCTTGTCGAGCCCGGCGTAGAGGGTGGTGGCAGGGGCCAGGATGGACGTCCCCGCCGGCTCGAAGAGCCCGGTTCCAAGCGGGAAGGTGACCATCGAGGTCATGGCCACACCGGAGAACGTGTCGGGCACGTGTACCCGGTCGCAGGGAACCAGTGGTTTTGGGTCTTCCCCGTTGCGTTGCCAATCCGGGATCCAGTCCGCCGTGATCGACGAGGCGACCGAGCGCCGGTTCTGGTCCAGCGCCTTCACGACCGAGTTCGGGGTGGTCGGCTCTACGAACCCGAGGTCGGTCATGTTCGAGGTGGTCACCAAGCGGATCTGACCTCCGACGAGACGGGCCGACACCAACGAGCCCTCGACCCGGACCCGATCGGTGAGCTTTGCTGCTGCGGGGTCGGCGGCATTCACGAAGGTCACGGTCATGAACTCGGTCATTGCCCGGGTGGCTGATGGATCGCCCTTGACCGGCTTCGACGTCTCGAACTCCGATCCGAAGATCGCAACCCGCCCGCTCGCCACCAGCAGCTCGTTCACCTGTGCCTCTTTGCCAGATGGCGTGACGTCGAGCGTCGACAGCGTCCGTAGCGAACCAGCATCGGTGATCCGAAGGTTGCCTTTGCCGTCGAGGTCATAAATGAGGTTGCCGACAGCCTTCACATAGTCCAGCTCATCCACCCCAGCAACCTGGACGTTGGTGCCCAGTGTTGTCCCCCCGCCGACAGCAAGGGCGCTGGCGTCCGCTGGCATCGACTTCTCGAATGACGACCGGCCGGCGCTCTCCTCGCGTAAACTGAAATTTGCCCCCACGTTGTGGAAGCTGGAAAACCCGCCGAAGCCGCGGCTTCCGACGTGCTGGGCGCCGACCTGGCGGAGATCGCCGATCAGCGCATCGCAGTCGGCGAAGGTGGACACGGTGCTCACCAACTGCACCTTGGTGGGGTTAATCGGCTGCGCGTCGAGCGAGGCCATGAGGTTTTGGACATTGGACGCGGAAGGGGAGCCGGGCCGGCTGGGCGTCGCCGCCGTTTCCGGCTCGGCGTTGCGCTGCTCGACACGCTGTTGGACCAGAAGACCACCCAACAGCGCGACGACAACTAGCGATGCGCCGGCGAACATTGCGACCCGACGGGTCCGCCGTCGCAACACCGCGAGCTCAACGGTGGCGGGTGAGATCGAGGCGCTGTGCTGGCGGAGCCGGGCACCGGCTTGGGCCAGCACAGAATCGTCGTCTTCGCTGGGCGAGACAGGGTCGGTGGGATCGTTCATGACGGGTCTGCTTTCGTTTCCGCGTATGCCTGGATGGCTGGTGAGGACCGAAGCGCTGTTCGGCCTCGGTGGAGGAGTGACTTCACCGCGGGGACGGTGAGCCGGAGGGTGTCGGCGATGTCTTCGACGCCGAGGTCAGCGCCATAACGCAACGCGATGGCCGCGGCCTGGTCCCGGGGCAGGGACCGGACCGCCGCCCACACGCCCTCGTCGTCGAGGGCAGCCAGTGGGTCCGCAAAGGCTTCAGCAGAGGACGCAGCCATCGCCCCGAACCGCTGGACCGCCCGGTGCTCGCTGGAGGATCGGCGAGCGACCGAGATGGCTTCATTGATGGCCACCCGCCGGGCCCACGCACCGGGCTTGTCGAGCTGGGAGACCTGGCCCCACCGGCGGAAGCATCGCTCGAAGGCGACCTGGACGATCTCCTCGGCCCGCTGGCGGTCGCCGACGATAGCGGTGGCCGCCGCGATCAGGCCTGTGCTCTCAGAGTTCACCAGATCCGCGAAGTCGTCCATCATCTCTCCAACGAACACACGCACGGCACCCCTACATGGTCGCGCCGCCACGGAAATGAGACTCCGCCACCCGATCTCTGACCGGAGCATCGGTAATCCCAACTAACGCTGTTTGAAATGTGAAACAAAATACAGGTAATATAAACCGCATGATCTACGTCGCGTTGAGAGCACGATCGGAATCGGGCCGGTGAGGCTCGGTAGCGATGCCCGGGTGGCCATGGTGGGTGGGGGTCAGCTAGCCCGCATGACCTACGAGGCGACGATTCCGCTCGGTATCAGGATGACCGTGCTTGATGCCGATCCGCTTGCGCCCGCGGTCCGTGCCGGCGCCCAGGCCGTGCAGGGGGACCCGGCATACCTCGCCAGCCTTGTCGACCTGGCGCGCATGGGCGGGGTGGTTACGTTCGACCACGAGAGGGTTCCGATTGAGCATCTCCGAGCGCTCGAGGAAGCAGGCGTTTCAGTCGCTCCCGGATCGCATGTGGCCGAGCTGGCGTTCGACAAGGCGGCTTCGCGACGGCGGCTGCGGGCCGCGGGATTCCCGGTGCCAGAAGCGGTGGCGGGCGCGACCGCAAGCGATGTTGTGGCCTTCGCCCAAGGCGCTGGTTGGCCAGTGGTGGTGAAAGCGGCGAAGGGGGGTTACGACGGCCGAGCCGTAGAGGTGGTGGCCAACGAAGACGAAGCCTCAGACGCCGCAGCTCGGCTTGGTCCCAACCTGGTCATCGAGTCGTTCGTGAACTTCGATGCCGAGCTCGCCGTCATGGTGGCCCGCAGCTCCACCGGCGAGATCGCCTGCTACGACCCAGTCTCCACCATTCAACGCGACGGCATCTGTATCGAGGTGCTGGCTCCAGCTGCAGTGCCCGCCCGCATCCGCAGCCAGGCAATGGACCTCGCCCGGTCGCTGGCCACCACCTTCGAGCTCATCGGGGTGATGGCCGTTGAGCTATTTCTCGTGGGCGATGACCTCATCATCAACGAGTTGGCCACCCGACCCCACAACAGTGCCCATCACACGATCGAGGCCGCCGAAACCTCGCAGTTCGAGCAACATCTCCGAGCAGTGCTCGGTTGGCCTCTCGGATCGACCGAGTTACGGGTTCGCGCTGCTGTCACCTGCAACATCATTGGAGCACAAGATGGCAGCGACCCACTGGGACGGCTGCGCCAAGCCCTGGCGATACGCGGGGCCCACGTCCACCTCTACGCCAAGACGGCCCGTCCCGGCCGCAAACTCGGCCACGTCACCGCCTGCGGCTCCACGTTGGGCGAGGCCCGAACGATCGCCCGGCAGGCCGCGGCAATTCTTTCTGCCTCCGAACCCACGGCGAGCTGCGCAGACTCACGTGAGGTTCCAACATGACCTTGAATGGTCCGCCTCCTCTGGTCGGCATTGTCATGGGAAGCGCGTCTGACAGCGAGGTCATGGCGGCGGCAGCGGACGCACTCGGGCAACTCGGCGTGGCCCACGAAGTGCGCGTCGTCTCCGCCCACCGATCACCGCTCGACATGGTCGCCTACGCGCAGAGCGCAGCCGATCGAGGTCTCCGGGTCATCGTGGCCGGCGCCGGCGGGGCAGCACACCTCCCCGGCATGCTGGCCTCGCTGACCGAGTTGCCGGTAATCGGGGTGCCAGTCCCGCTCAGGTATCTCGACGGCCTGGACTCGCTGCTCTCGATGGTTCAAATGCCCGCAGGCGTCCCCGTTGCCACGGTGGCGGTCGGCGGAGCCCACAACGCTGGTCTGCTCGCCGCCCGGATCCTCGCCATCGGCGACCCGAAGCTCACGGCACGACTTGCCGAGGGTCGTGAGCAGCGGGCCGCGATGGCGGCGGACCAAGACGCCGCCCTGAGGCAACGCCACCAGCCCCGCGCCGACGGGTCAGCCGCCCCCGCAGACCAAGGACACCACCCATGAACCTCCTCCACGACAAGCAGGTCCTCGTCACTGGCGTGGTCAATACCGACTCGATCGCCTATGCCGTGGCACAACGGACCCTCCACATGGGCGGCAAAGCCATCCTCACCAGCTTCGATCGAGACTGGGAACGCACCGCTGAAGCAGCCCGATCGCTGCCGGGCGATGTCGAGGTACTCGAACTCGACGTCACCAACGAAAGCCATCTCAAACGGTTAGAGGGTGAGCTCCGGCAACGGTGGGGGCACGTCGACGCGGTGGTGCATGCGGTCGCATTCGCGCCGCGAGCGGCCCTTGCTGGCAATTTCCTCGACACCGACAGCGCTGCCGCCCAAGCCGCCTTTGCCACCTCCAGCTACTCCTACGCGTCGCTGGCCCGCCTGCTCGACCAACTGGCGCCTATCACCGGTGGATCCATTGTTGGTCTCGACTTCGACGCCCGAGGAGCGTGGCCCGTCTACAACTGGATGGGTGTCGCAAAGGCAGCGCTCGAATCGGTCAGCCGATACGTCGCCCGGGATCTGGGCCCACGGTCGATCCGATCGAACCTTGTTGCTGCCGGGCCGCTTCACACCCGCGCCGCGGGCGGGATTCCCGCGTTCGAACGCCTTACCGATGCCTGGGAGGCGCAGTCGCCCTTGTATTGGGATCCAACCGATCCTGGCCCCGTTGCCGACGCTGCGTGCTTCCTTCTGTCGGACCTCGCCCGTGGTGTCACGGGAGAAATCATGCACGTCGACGGCGGCTACCACGCCATGGCTGGGCCGCTCGACCCCGATCGGTTCGACCGAAGCCACGTGGAGAGTCGTTAGGGCTTCCTCACCAACCGGAGTAATTCATTGACTTGGTTGTCCTGCTCAACCGGGTGGCGCAACGGCAAGTCCTGATTGATCTCGTAATGGTTCCGACGACCGACCCGTTCCCGCTTCAGGTACCCGGCACCGACGAGGTCTGCCACGATGCTCTGGGCCGACCGCTCGGTGATGCCCACCTGCGCCGCGATGTCGCGACCCCGGATGCCCGGGTCCCCGGCGATGCACAGCAACACGTGCGAATGGTTGGTCAGGAAGGTCCAGCCCTCAGTGCTCCGGTTCGCCACGTGATCTCCGATCATTCGAGTGCCGAAGCAAGAATCATACCTTTCGCTTCATCTGTGTGTCCGACCGCGAACTCCTGGTGCCGTTCCGCAGTTGCTCGTCTACCCGATGCGCATCGTCGCCAGGTTTGAAAAGGTCCACTCACCGGGCACTGGGGGCAACACGTCCCTTGATGAAAGAAGTGGAACCATGACTTCCCCCGCTCGTGAAACCGATACCCCGGCCACCGCAGATGTCGTCACCGAGGGCCCCTCGCCGCTAGCTCGGATCGGCCAAATCCTGATCCTCGTCTCCGGGGCAGTGCTCGTTATCTCGGGCGCCGTCGTCCTGGCTCGGACCGGGCTGCACGCCGACCTATCGACACCAGTAGTCCAAGTTATGGGCCACACACACACCCATGGCTCGGGATAGCTGAGCTGATCGCCGGGGTCCTCCTCGTTGCCGGTGGGGCATCGGCGGGTCGACGTGAATTGGGCTTGGTGGTTGGCGTACTTCTGCTCGTAGCCGGATTTTTGCTCCGCTCTGACCCGACCCTTGCCCCTAGGGACCTTGGTGTGGATGACGGCTACGGGTGGTTCTTGGTCCTGGTCGGAGCGGCCGCCGTGGTCGGCGGTCTCCTACCGGGTGGCTGGGTCACCCGCAGGACCCAGCGCACCCACCGGGGCTGAGGGGTCAGGCCGGGTCGTCCGGGACGATCTGGCCCTCGCCCTTCACAGCTGCGCCGCGTTCGATCGACTTTTCGTACTCATCGCCGGACTTCTCGTTGACACCCTTCGCGCTCTCGTCCGCGAGGCGCTCCTCCTCAGGGGTCGGCCCCCGGTCGGCGTTGTGCGGTGCCACGGCGTCTTCTTGGTCGGGTGTGGTCGGGTTAGTGGTGTCCATTGGGTCTCCTGAGTTAAGGCTCGTCCGTGCGACGAACGGTTCATGCCGTGCCCAATACCCCACTCGCTGTCCGCCAATACCTTGAGGCTCGGACGGTCAGGTTCGGAGTAAAGATGCGGCCACTGGTAGCTGGCCTTTCGAAAGATGGAGATCTCCGCCCGGGCTCAGAGGACGATCGACCCGTACATCTCGCCCAGGGGATCAGCGATGAGTTCGATCCGTTCGCCGTCGGGACCGCGGAAGTAGATCGAGGTGCCGTCGATGGGCGTGTAGGCAATGCCCACCTCGTCCAACCGCGCATTGAGCGCGGCCCATCGGGTTGGCTCCACCGAGATGGCCAAGTGGTGCAGCCCCCCGAGCACCTCTGCGTAGGGTCCCAGATCAAGTCCCGGCATGTCGAAGAAGGCGAGTGCGTTCCCGTTGCCGAGGTCGAAGAAGAAATGCGTCGAGCCCTGGTAGTCCCGGTTCTCGAACAGCTTGGTCAGCGGGAACTCAAGCAGGCCCTGGTAAAAGGCGATCGTCGTCTCCACATCGTGGCTGAACAGCGCAACATGGTGGACGCCGCGAGCGGAGGACCCGGGGCGCTCGCCAGCCGGGCGAAGGTGGCGCCGCCGCAGCTCGTCCCACTCCGCCGTTCGATCGATGTCGGCCCCGCGCCGAGGTGCCTCCGGCTCGGTCTCACCCATGGTCGATCTCCTCTCTGCAGCTGATTGCCTGACGGCGAGGGTACGGCTCGTGACGACCGTATAAACGGAAGGGTCAAGGGAAAGCCGACCCTGCCGATAGGAAAGTCGATGATCTCGCACACCGATGACGGCGTCGGCCCGCTTGCTGAGGCCCCAGCGGAGCATGTACTGCCCGTCCGGCGGGTCACGTTTGAGTACGCCGAGGACATGAACCCTATGTGGGTCCCTCACATGCCCGAGTTTGCGGCCGCCGCCAACGCCATCTCACTCGGGATGCCCTACGCCGAACCTTTGTTCATCAAAGCGGTGCGCTCCACCTACGACCGGATCGACGATGACCTTCGAGCCCGATCTGACAGCTACGTCCGGCAAGAAACCGGCCATCACACCCAGCACAAACGCTTCAACGAGGTGATCTCGACTCGCTACCCGGGCACCCGGGTGGTGCAGCGCCTCATGGCGGCCAACGCCGCGTGGGTGTGGCGCCGTAGCCCTCGCTTTCGCGTGGCCTACGCCGCGTCGGGCGAAACCATTTCTTATGGAGTGGCCCGCTGGACCGAAGCCCACCTCGGCGAGTTGATGGACCGGGCCGACCCCGTGCCGGCCACGTTGTTCTTGTGGCATCTCGCGGAGGAGATCGAGCACAAGTCCAACACCTACGACGTCTTCGAGGCCACCGATGGCTCCCGGCTTCGCTACGCCTGGTCAGCCATCGTGGGTTTGATCACGATCACGGTGTTCACGGCGCTCGGCGTCCTGGTGCAGTTGTGGGGCGAGAAGCGCCTGCGCTATCCCGTCACCTGGTTCCGCTTGGCCAAGCTCGCCGTCTCCTCGATGTTCGTGCTGGTGCCGACCCTGGTTATCTCGGCTCTGCCGGGCCATCACCCGCGTGACTTCACCGACCCGATCTACTTGCCCGCCTGGCTCGGTCAGTACGACCCCGTCACGGCCACCATGCCGTTGTGGTCGTCTGCAGGCCAATGAACGATGCCGTGTTCCCAACTCGTGGAACTCCTGGGCCGCAGCCGCTTGACACCCGTTACCGTCATCGGATGAGTGATATTGCCATTCGTGCGGCTGGCCTCGGTCGGCGCTTTGGGGACTTCGTTGCCGTCGATTCGGTCGACCTTGCGATTGAGCGGGGCGAGATCTACGGATTTCTCGGCCCGAACGGTGCGGGAAAGTCCACCACGGTGCGGGTGTTGTGCACCCTGCTTGCTCCGACCAGCGGGACTGCCGAGGTGGCTGGTTTCGATGTTGGCTTGCGGCCTGACAAGGTCCGGCTGCACATCGGTGTCGCTCTTCAGGAGGCAGCGCTGGACCCCAAACAGACCGGTCGAGAGCTCTTGAGGCTTCAAGGCCTGCTCTATGGCCTGCCCAAGCAAGCGATGAAGCAGCGGGTGGAGGAACTGGCTGAGCTGATCGACCTGACCGATGCACTCGACCGACCCATCGCCACGTACTCAGGTGGCATGAAGCGCCGGCTCGACCTGG
>JANXNS010000114.1 GCA_025353965.1 Aquihabitans sp. | reverse complement strand
TTCGGTCGCAAGCTCGGGACTCGCAATGCCAGCGTGGTCTGTGAGGGTGCGCAGGCGGCTGCCGTAGAGGCGTCGGGTGTTGGCGTTCGGGTAGCCGCTCAGCCAGCGTTCAGTTAGGGAGTCCGCCAAGTCGGCAAGGACTCGGACCCCTACTGCACCTGACTCAGTTCGCGACGTAATTCCTTGATCTCATCGCGAAGCCGTGCCGCGTATTCGAAGCGCAGATCTTGCGAGGCTTCCGCCATTTCCGCCTCCAACGTGTGGATGAGCCGGGCCAGCTCATCTCCAGGAAGCTCCGACAGCTCCATGCGACGCTTGCGGTCCAGATCTGAATCTCGGCGCTTGCCCTTGTCTGGCACCGGGGCGGTGTTGGACGGGCGGAGGTAGGCCAAAATATCGGTGACGGCCTTGCGGATGGTCTGAGGATCGATGTTGTGTTCGATGTTGTACGCCTGCTGGAGACCCCGGCGGCGGTTGGTCTCCGAGATGGCTCGCTGCATGGACTTGGTGACCCGATCGGCGTACATGATCACCTGGCCGTCGACGTTTCTGGCGGCCCGACCAATGGTCTGGATGAGCGACGTTTCGCTTCGCAGAAAGCCCTCCTTGTCCGCATCCAGAATGGCGACAAGTGATACCTCGGGCAGGTCCAAACCTTCTCGGAGCAGGTTGATGCCGACGAGCACATCGAACTCCCCCAACCGGAGGTCTCGAAGAATTTCGATCCGCTGGATGGTGTCCACCTCTGAATGGAGGTAGCGGACTTTGACCCCAAGCTCCAGCAAATAGTCGGTGAGATCCTCGGACATTTTCTTGGTGAGCGTGGTCACCAAGATGCGGTCTCCCTTGGTGACGCGGAGGTTGATCTGCTCCATGAGATCGTCTATCTGACCCTTGGTGGGCTTGATCACAATCTCGGGATCGATCAGGCCGGTAGGCCGAACCACCTGCTCCACCACGTTGGTGGACACCTCTAGCTCGTACGGCCCGGGGGTGGCCGATAGGAACACCACCTGCCCGACCCGGTTCATGATTTCTTCGAACTGGAGCGGCCGGTTGTCTGCCGCCGACGGGAGCCGGAACCCGTGTTCTATGAGCTGCGCCTTACGGGAGCGATCCCCCTCGTATTGGCCGTGCAGCTGCGGCACCGTCTGGTGGCTTTCGTCCATGACCACAACGAAATCGTCCGGGAAGAAATCCAGCAGGGTGCCGGGCGGGTCCCCCGGGCTGCGACCGTCTATCGGTGCCGAGTAGTTCTCGATCCCGTTGCAGAACCCCATTTCCTGCATCATTTCGAGGTCATATTGGGTTCGCATGCGAAGGCGCTGCGCCTCCAACAGCTTGCCCTCTGACTCAAAGGTGGCTAGCCGTTCCTGCAGCTCTTTCTCTATCCGAGTGATCCCAGCGGCCATGCGTTGCTCGCCGGCCACGTAGTGGGTGGCGGGGAGTACGAGCAGCTCCTCCTGGGTGCGGATGGCTTCTCCGGTGAGCGGGTCGACCACGACAATGCGTTCGATCTCGTCGCCGAAGAGCTCGACCCGCACCGGGTTTTCGTCGTACGCCGGATGAATCTCGATCACATCGCCCCGTACCCGGAACTTGCCCCGGACCAGGTTCATGTCGTTTCGGTCGTACTGAAGGTCCACCAGCTTGCGCAGGACTTGGCGTTGATCAATCTCCTCACCCACCTGCAGATGAAGGATTTTATCTCGGTATTCCACCGGTGAACCGAGGCCATAGATGCACGAGACCGATGCGACCACGATGGTGTCTCGCCGGGTGAGCAGGGCCGCCGTGGCCGAGTGCCGGAGCCGATCAATCTCGTCGTTGACCGACGAGTCCTTCTCGATATAGGTATCCGACGCGGCCATGTAGGCCTCGGGTTGGTAATAGTCGTAGTAGCTGACGAAATACTCGACCCGGTTCTTGGGGAAGAACTCCCGGAACTCGCTGGTGAGCTGGGCCGCCAATGATTTGTTGGGCGCCAGAACCAGGGTGGGGCGCTGATACTTCTCGATGGCCCAGGCAATGGTTGCGCTCTTACCCGAGCCCGTAATTCCCAGCAGGGTTTGGTACCGCTCGCCGCCTTCTATGCCCTCCACCAGCGCCTCTATGGCCTTGGGCTGATCTCCGGCCGGGCCAAACGACGAGACGACCTCAAAGGGAATCTCGGGCTTGGCCATTCGGGAAGCATACGGAAGGAGGGTGACATCCAATCTCGATCACGTGGTGTCCCGAGCCGGTGCCGGGCTACCGGCGGGTCTGAATCCACGTCCAGGCGGCAAGGGCTTGGACCTGTAGCTCCGCGGGCGTACCGCGGTTATCGATCACAAAGTCCGCTCGGGCCAGGCGGTCCTCTCGAGATGCTTGCCGGGCGATCCGCGCTCGGGCGTCCTCCGCCCGAAATCCCCGGTGTTCCACCAGGCGGGCCACGGCCACCTCGGGATCCAGGTCGACCACGATCAGCCCGGCCAGGTCGTCGCGACCAGATTCCACCAGCAGCGGCACGTCAAGGATCACCACATGATCGGTGGGCGCCTCCACCTCTAGGCGGCGGGCGATCTCTGCGCCCACGGCGGGGTGGACGATCGCGTTCAGATCCGCCAACGCCGCGGAGTCGGTGAACACCACGTCGGCTACGGCCTGGCGGTCGAGCACCCCGTTCGCAGCGATGATTCCAGACCCGAACCGGGTCACCATTGCCTCCAACACCGCACCGCCCGGCTCCTGGACATCGCGCACAATGGCATCGGCATCGACCACCACTGCGCCGAGCGCGGCGAGGCGGGCCGAGACCGACGACTTCCCCGATCCGATCCCGCCAGTGAGTCCGATGAGCAGCATCAGAGAACCGTAGGCGTCACCGCGCCATGCGCCCGTCCCTGGCGAACGCGAGCGGTGCCCGTAACCTTGGCCAGATGGCAGCGGCTCCTATCAAGACAACCGCTGAGGTCCTAGACAATGCCGCCAGGCTCCGTGCCGATCGGGACCTTGGTTCGCTCCAGCGAGACCAGGTAGCGACCTTCCGCCCGGCCATCTTGGGTATTCGCGGCGGCACCACCGCCGTCTCCGTTGCCCTGGCCAGCCCCGCATTTGCCAACAAAGACTGGTGGGTCATCGGCTGGTGCGCAGTCATCGTTGCCTACAACGTGTTCCGCATCGTGCGCCCGGTTCGTTACGTCGAAGACACGGCCAGCATCGTTCGGGTCCTGGTAGAAGTTTCCCTCCATGTGGT
Organism: Aquihabitans sp.; assembly: GCA_025353965.1. Classification (GTDB taxonomy): domain Bacteria; phylum Actinomycetota; class Acidimicrobiia; order Acidimicrobiales; family Iamiaceae; genus Aquihabitans. The sequence continues at coordinate 5,308 of JANXNS010000114.1, read as the reverse complement.
GGCCGTATCGGCGACGGGCTATTGGGGGTCACCGTTCGTCTTTGCCCTGATCACCGCCGTGATGGTGGCCGGGTTTGCCCGCGGCTTCGCCTTTGCCCTTCGGGTGAGCGTCGTCTCCGCTTTGGCGGTGGCCATCCCCTTCCTGGCCAACGACGGGGCCACCATCAACGATCTCCGCACCGCCACCCAGTGGACGGTGGAGCTCATGCTGGTGGCCCTGATCGCCGGGTATGCCCGCAGGGTGACAGGCGAGGTGGACCGCCAGCACAGCCTGGCTCTGGACCGCTTGGGCCGGCTGGCCGATGCCAACTTGTTGTTGTATTCGCTGCATCGGGTGGCCCAGACACTTCCAGCGTCGTTGGACCTCGAGGAGTCGCTCGACACCACCATCGGTCGACTTCGAGACCTCTTCGAGTACGACGCGGCCACCGTATTCCTGCTGGACGAGACCGATCAGACCTGGGTCGTCGCCCGGTGGGAAGGCCCCAGACCGGCTCCCACCTATACCACCGCTGAGCTCCCCGGGCCCTTGGTGGACGCACTCAAGTTGCGCCATCCCGTGTTGGTGGCCGAGCTGCTGATCGATGGCCCAGGGGTGTCGGCCGAGATGGCGTCGGGCCTCTACGCCGCCCTCCCCGCTCGGGACTCCACCATTGGGCTCATTGCTCTTGAGCACCGTGATGCCCACCATTTCCGGCTCCGGGATCAAGAACTTCTCGACGGCTTCATGAAACCGGCGGCGCTTGCCATCGACAATGCCCGTTGGTTTGCCCGGCTCCGCACCGTCGGTGCCGACGAGGAACGCACCCGCATTGCCCGGGATCTTCACGACCGAATCGGCCAATCCCTCGCCTACCTGGCCTTCGAGTTGGATCGAATCGTGAAGGCCGACGCGAATGGCAAGCCGGTCACCAACCAGTTGGAGCAACTCCGCAACGACGTGCGCAGTGTGGTCGGCGAAGTTCGAGACACGCTCTATGACCTCCGCACCGACGTGACAGACACCGAGGACGTGACCGTCATCCTCCAAGGCTTCCTCGATCGGGTGGAAACCCGAAGCAACCTCAGCACCCGCCTCGACACGCGGGTCAGCGGGCGCCTTCCGCTACTCCAGGAACGTGAATTGTGGCGGATCGCCCAGGAAGCAGTCACGAACGTTGAGCGCCATGCCAGGGCGTCCAAGGTGGTAGTCACCTGGCACAGCGACGGTCATCGCGCCCTTTTGCTGGTGGTCGACGATGGGGTTGGCTTCGCCGACGGTCGGGCCGGCCGCCTCGATAGTTACGGCCTCATGGGCATGCGAGAACGCGCGGCCAGCATCGGCGCCAGTCTCGATGTCAGTGGGCAGACCGGAATGGGGACCACGGTTCGCTGCGAGATTTTTGGTCTCTGAAGCTGTAGCCCCGCACCTGGCGTATGGCCACGACTACGTATCGCGCGAATGACGGGGCCACTGTGCCAGGATCTTGCGCCGGGAGGATCGGCAGGGAACCCGCACCAGGAGAGACCGTGGCCATTCGTTTGATGCTCGCCGACGATCACCGGATGCTTCGTGAGGGACTCCGACGCAGCTTGAGTGAAGAAGGCTTCGACGTGGTCGGCGAAGCCGCTGATGGCGATGAGGCCGTTCGCCTCGCCCAACAACTCCTGCCAGACGTCGTCCTCATGGACGTGACCATGCCTGACGTCGACGGGGTCGAAGCCACCCGGCGCCTCCACAAGTCGAACCCCGAGATTCGCGTGGTCATGTTGACCATGCACGCCGACGAAAGCGTGATCGCCGAAGCCATCAAGGCCGGTGCGGTCGGCTACCTCGTGAAAGATTGCTCGACCGACGAGATTGCGGACACGATCCGCATGGCCGCCAACGAAGATTCCACCCTCTCGGCGGGCCTGGCCGGCGCCATGCTCGACGAGGTGCGCCGCTTGGATCCGGTACCGGCCGAGCATGAGTCTGATCGGATCGTGACCAAGCGTGAGGTCGAAGTACTGCAGTTGATTGCGGACGGCTGCTCAACCCCCGAGGTTGCCGAGCAATTGTTCATCAGCCAGAAAACAGTGAAAAACCATCTGGCTTCCATCTACCACAAGCTCGATGCCCGCGATCGCACACAGGCCGTGCTCAAAGCCGTTCGTATGGGAATCGTGCGCCTCTCCTGAACCGCTAGCAGGGACCCGTGCTGGTGCCGGCGTAGGCCCGCGATATGCACGACGAAGACTTGTCGAGCTTGCCGCCGGTCGACGAGCCGAAGAAACCCACAGCACCAAACGCGACGACTGCGATGAGCGCCAGCATCAGTGCGTATTCGGTGAGGCTGGCCCCGCGCTCATCGTGTCTGCGGCGGACCACCTTCCCGTCCTCACTCATCCGGGACCTCCTTCGACATCTGTTTCCCATGAAAGACCATCGGCACGTTGGGCAACGGCATCGATAGGCCTTGCGGCTCATTGGTCACGACACCGGTACCGCGACAAGCCAATCATCGGCGCGATGCACGATGCGCCAGGTCGGATGGGCACCTTGGCCTTGTCGTACGATCCAGCGACCAAGCGGGCTATCACGGTCCCAGAGGACCGCACTGGCCTTGGCTCGGCTCAGGACCTGCTGGTATTGCCCCGAGGGATGGATCAGTTGGGTGTAGTCACGAATGACCTCGATCGGGAACATGTCGACTCGATCATCAAGGTAGACCTGCACGTTGTCGGGCCCGTAGCGAGCTTCCAGGTAGTTGCCGACGAAGTCTCGGGAAACGACACGGTCAGCGCGGTCAAGCAGCCCATGGCCTCGCATCCAGGTGACCGATGCCTCGGGATAGTTGGAAAGATCGGTGTTCGGCTGACCGGCCAGGCCAATGGTCGTCAGGAGCACGCCAGCCACCAGCAACACCGCAGCCATAGGGCGGGCGATGGCGGGCCGTCGCCGTCCGTCGATACTGCCCAGCCCTGCTAGGCACGCCGCCATGCCCGGCAACATGATGAAGCTGGCCTGGGCCACATTGCGCACACTGAGCAGCGAGGCGGCACCGAACACCAACACGGGGAGTGCAACCCGCCACCGGCGCCCACGCAGCAGACACAGGACCACGGCCAGGCCCAGCTGAACCGCGAAAAACCACTCCGCTGGCGTGTGCCAATGCGGGGGCTGCCATTCCTGGATTTGGGCAAAGGCTTCACGATGCTGGAGCAATTCCAGCGGGAAGACCAGGAGGCGGAAACCCAACGGGTTCACCGCGCCCAACACCGTGCCGGCGACCGCCCAGGCCAGCGCCCGGAGTTCTACCTCAGGGCGTTCATGGTCGAACCATCGACCAACCGCGACCACGCCCAGCGCCACGAGGCCCAACGGAAACGACCCATGGACATTGACCCAGAACCACATGACCGGCACGAGCCAGCGCGGGTCGAGGTCGCCCTCTCCCGCCAAGATCACGGCGCCCAGACAAAGCAAGCCCAGGAGCAACGGGCGCTCAGCCCAGAGGTTGGCACCAATCCCCAAAAGCAAAACCCCGGGCAAGAGGCGAGCGACGAGAGAACCCGCGGGCCTCGTGAGGTGCCATGCCAGCACGGCCAGTGCGGCGCAGCACAGCCCGACGAAGGCACGGATTCCAGCCAGGCCGGCTAGGCGTTCAAGGCCGGCATAGATGACGCTGGCTCCCCAACTCTGGACCGTCCACGGCCGTCCGTGCGCCGTGAACGAATACGGGTCGACACGGGGAATCGATCCGTGATCCAGGATGATTCGGCCCGTCGCCAGGTGGGTCATGAAACTGTTGTCGTGGAGCGGCGCCAACCCGATCCGAAGGCCAACCAGCACAAAGCAGAGGGCCATCACGGCATTCAGCGACGGATGGCGCCAATCCATCCGCACCGCGTGAGCAACGTCGGGCTCAGGAACCGATGGTTCGGCCTCGGCTGACTGGACAGTCTGGCGGGGTCGCACAGTTGCCAGCATGACCGCTGGCTCAGAACGTTTTGGAGATGTTGACGATCGCCGGCCCGATGACCACAACAAACAGCGCCGGGAAGACGCAGAACACCATGGGGATCATCATCTTGACCGGGGCCTTTTGCGCCCGTTCCTGCGCGTTCTGGCGGCGCTTGATGCGCATCTCATCGGCCTGAGCGCGAAGCACTCGACCGATGGACACACCGAAGGTGTCAGCCTGAAGGATGGCTAGGACGAACGAGCGGAGCTCAGGAACGTCGCAGCGCTTCTCCATGGCGCGCATGGCGTTGGCCCGTGAAGACCCGGCTCGGGTCTCGCCGAGCATCCGGGAGAACTCCTGGGTGAGCGGCCCGGGGACGGCACCAACGGTGCGGTCGAGAGCCTGCTCGAAGCCGAGCCCGGCCTCAACACTGATCACGAGCAGGTCGAGCACATCGGGAAGCTTCTTGCGAATCTCTGTTTGGCGCTCCTCGACCCGGCGATTCAGGAGCGCATCGGGCGCGTAGACCAAGAGTGCACTGAGGAGACCGGACATCATGATGCCCTTGAAGCCCGACACCCCAGCGAACCCGAAGCTGAACCAAAAGGTGGCCGGGATGAGCGCACCCATGCCGACCTTGATGGCGATGAACCGGTCGGTGGCATCGGGCGAGTTATTGCCAGCGGAAATGAACCGGCCGTGAACCTTCTCGACATAACCGTCCGGGGTGAACCGCTTACCCAGTTCCACCATGCGCTCCATGATCGGAGCGACCGTGCGCTCCGACATGGGCTTCAAGAGGTCTTGGTCTCGGACGGTTTCGACCTCGTAGCCATCGAGCTGGCGAAGCGACTCCCGGACGATGGCCTTCTCGTCGGCACTGGACGCAAGGGTCCAGATGACGAGGCCAACAGCGGAGGCGAAGAGTGCGAGTGCGAGTGGAAACATCAGTTCCTCAAATCTCGATCGAGATGGTCTTTTTCATCCACAGGAACCCAATGCCTGCGGACACAATGGCCCCACCAAGGAGACCCTGGCCCAGACCAGTTTCCGACAGTGGTGCCATGTAGGTGGGGTTAGAGAGCCACATGAACCCGCCGAGGCCGATGGGCAGAAGGCCCAGGATGATCGCCGAGATCTTGCCCTCGGCAGTGAGCGCGGCAACGTCGCGGCGCAGCCGGTCGCGGTGGACCATGGTGTCGGCCACCGTCAGCAGCAGCTCAGAGAGGTTGCCACCAACCTCACGCTGGATTCGAACGGCCATGACCGCCCAGGCAAAGTCCGGGCTGTCCATGCGTTCGGCCACGGACTCCATGGCATCTTCCACCTCACGACCGAGGCGGGCCTCGGTGATGACCCGGCGGAGTTCCTTGGCCATAGGC
>JANXNS010000070.1 GCA_025353965.1 Aquihabitans sp. | reverse complement strand
GAAAGGGTGAAGGCGCGCTCGAAGCCGTCTACAAACGAGATGGTGAGCAAGTGGCGCGCAACGTACAACCACTGGTGGTGGAGCCGGGCAAGTTCGCCTATCGGTTGGTCCGGGCCGAGCTCGAGTTCGACGACTACGCCACCATCGAGGTGGAGGTGCGGATAGACCACGGACCTATCACCACCGTTCCGTACACGCTCCTGCCACCCGCCCCCGCCTGAGAGCCCTGCCATGGGGTTTTCTGCCGCCGTATCCGAGCACCCGCTCGCCACTCACGCGGTGGGTGAGGTCGTCGGCCAAGTGCTGGAGGAGCTCGGTGACGCACCGGACGTTGCGGTCCTGTTCGTGACAGGTGCCTTTGCGGGGGCAACCGAGGACTTAGCGCATGCGGTGCGGGAGCTTCTTCACCCAACGGCTCTGGTGGGGGCAACGGCTGTCTCCGTCCTGGCCGGGAATCGTGAGTTCGAGAATCGGCCCGCGGTCGTGCTTTTCGCCGCCACGTGGGGAGGCCGATTGCGTACGGGGCCTGGTGGCGCCCGAGCCGTGCGCTTCGAGGCCAACCGAGAGGGAGATGGTTGGCGCCTGACCGGAACCGACGATGTGGCGGTCGACGGGGCAACGCTCGTACTTCTGGCCGACCCGTTCAGCTTTCCCGTCGATCGCTTCCTGGAAGAACTCTCGGTCCGCTCGCCCGGACTGACCGTGGTTGGCGGGCTCGCCTCCGCCGCGTCAGGCCCGGGCGGCAACCGGCTGGTGGCCGATGCATTGGTTTCTGACCGGGGGGCCGTGGGCTTATTTCTGCCGCCGGGGTCGCCGGTACACACCTTGGTCTCCCAGGGCTGTCGCCCAGTGGGCGATCCGTTCATCATCACCCGGGGTCACGGAAACCTCATGGAGGAAATTGCCGGACGGCCCGCTCTGGAACGGGTTTTGGAAACCGCCGAGGCGGCGGCTCCCCATGACCGGGCGTTGATGGCCCGCGGGCTGAAGGTCGGCTTGGTTCTCGATGAGTCCAAGGAGCATTTTGGCCCCGGAGATTTTCTCATCCGCAATGTGCTCGGGGCTGACCGGGCCACGAACGCCGTAGCGATCGCCGCGGAGGTGGAGGTTGGGTCGACGGTGCAGTTCCATGTGCGCGACGCCGACTCGGCCGATGTCGACCTTCGAGACGTGCTAGCCGATGCGCCGGGTCAGGCCGCCCTGGTCTTCACCTGCAACGGGCGGGGCACGCCATTCTTCGGCCAACCGGACCACGATGCCACCCTGGTCAGCGACCATCTGGACGGAGGGCCAACCGCAGGCATGTTTTGTGCAGGAGAGATCGGCCCAGTAGGCGGCCGCCCCTTCCTTCACGGCTTCACCGCCGCCCTACTCCTCTTCGAGGACTAGCCCTCACAACCGAAGTTGTCGCAGTTAAGCGGTGCATTTCGCCATAACTACGACATGTTCGGCCCGGCGGCGGCTGGACGGACGGCGCCCTTGGGGGCGATTTGGACGTCTGCGGGGCCGAAGGTCTTGGTCCACGCCGCGAACTCGAGGAGGATCCCGTCCGGGTCCTGGAAGTACACGGACCGGACGAACACGTCGTCGGTCCATTCCGCCGCTAGACCCCACTCGCTGTCGTCATGATTGGCGATCTCCGTGGTGGACACCCCGGCGGCCTGAAGCTTGTCGCGGTAGGCCTCCATCTGCTCGGGGGCAACGTTGAAGGCGACGTGGTTCATGGAGCCGATGGCGCTCGTGAGCGACCCCTGATCTGGCCGGGCGGCAGGGGCGCTGATGCCAGGGGCCGGCTCGGGGGCATCGGGGAACCAGAAGAACGCAAGGTGATCGCCGCCGCCGCAGTCGAAAAAGAAGTGCTGACCGAGGCCAGCGGGTAGTTCGATCGTCTTGACCAATGGCATCCCCAAGATGCCTTGGTAGAAATCGACGGTTCGGGCCATGTCCCGGCACACCAAGGCGAGATGGTTGATCCCACCCAGCTCGAACGGTTGATCAACCATGTCGGCTCCCTTGTTAGGACAGGTCCACGGGACGCTGCAGATATTCGGTTGCCTGCCCGCCCCCCGACGGGCAGGCATCCGACTGGTAGATCAGCGCTCAGCCCGCTGCGGGGTCGAGGCTGATCGACTTCAACTCGAGGTATGCCTCGAGCCCTTCGGGTCCCAGCTCACGGCCGAGCCCCGACTGCTTGTATCCGCCGAACGGTGCCCCGAAGGCCATCGAGAAGTGGTTGACGCCGATCGTACCTGTCTTGACCTGGCGGGCAACATCTGTGGCATGGGCGGCATCTGCACCCCAGACGGTGCCGCACAGCCCGTAGAGCGAGTCATTGGCGATAGCAATGGCCGACGCCTCATCCGAGTAGGGAATAACCGAAAGCACCGGTCCGAAGATTTCTTCCTGGGCGATGGTCATGGAGTTCTCGACATCGCCGAATACGGTGGGTTCGACGAACCAGCCCGTTGGCTGCTCGGAACGGCCCCCGCCGGTGGTGATGCGAGCGCCCTCGTTCTTGCCCTGGTCGATGAGTCCGAGGACCCGATCCCGCTGACGCGCGGCAACGAGCGGGCCGATTTGGGTGGCCGGATCTAGTGGGTCTCCGACTACCAGCTTGGACATGGCTTCGGTGACCGCTTCCAATACGTTCTCGTACTGGCCCTGCGGCGCAAGGATCCTGGTCTGCGCAACGCAGGCCTGCCCGTTGTTCATGACGCCGGCGTCGATGATTTGGGGGATCACCGCATTGAGGTCTGCACCGTCGAGAATGATGGCGGCGGACTTGCCGCCAAGCTCCAAGGTGCACGGCCGCAGCAACGAGCCAGCCGCGGCAGCGACCTTCATGCCAGCGGCGCTCGAGCCAGTAAACGTGACCTTATCGACATCGGGGTGCGACACGAGGTAGGCGCCGACCTCACGGCCGCCGGGGATGATGTTCAAAACGCCGGGTGGAAGGCCGGCCTCGGTGAGAATTTCGTGGAGGACGTAGGCGTCCAGCGGGGTCTCGGGTGCCGTCTTCAAGACGACGGTGCAGCCAGCGATGAAGGCCGGGGCGAGCTTGATGACGTTCTCGAACATCGGGACGTTCCACGGCACGATGGCAGCGGCGACACCCATGGGCTCACGGCGCACCAGCACCGGACCGAACAGCCCTGGGCGGGTCTCCTCGAACTCGTAGGTTGCACCCAGCCCGGCGTAGTAGTCCAGCACCATGGTGGGGGCGAGAACCTGGCCGAAGATGGACCATCCGAGCGGGCTGCCCATCTCGGTAGAAATGAGGGCCGCAAGTTCTTCCATGCGGCTGCTAATGATGGCGGAGGCCTTGGTGAGAACCTCGGCCCGCTCCGATGCTGGCCGCGTGGACCAGTCTGTGGTGTCGAAGGCCCGACGGGCGGCGGCAACGGCAGCATCCACATCCGCGTTGGTTCCATCGGGAACCCGACCGGTAATTTCCTCCGTGTACGGGTTGATGACGTCGATGGTTCCGGTGCCTGTCGGTGCGACGAGTTCTCCACCGATGTAAAGACGATCTTGGACGATCATGGTTGACCCCCTGGCCTGGTTACGAGAGATGTGAGCGTAGCCATGATCTGACGCCCCGTCAGATCTGTGCCCGGAGTCACGCTCAGGCGACGCGCCCGGCTGGGGCCAGCCAGGGGCTTTCGTCGAAGTCGATAGGGTGATGGACTCCATCGCCCAACCTGGATGAGCACACCGAATGACCACCGATGACCTTGAGCTGCGTGCGATCAACACGATCCGCGGCTTGGCCATGGACATGCCCCAGGCCGCCAACAGCGGGCACCAAGGCACCGCGATGGCGCTCGCTCCCCTGGCCCACGTCTTGTGGACCCGGATCATGAACTACGACCCCACTGAACCGGCATGGTTCAACCGGGACCGTTTCGTATTGTCCGCCGGTCACGCATCGGTATTGCTGTACTCCATGCTTCATCTCACCGGCTACGACCTTTCGCTCGATGACCTCAAGGCCTTCCGCCAGTGGGGTTCCAAAACCCCAGGCCACCCCGAGCGCAACCACACTCCGGGGG
>JANXNS010000060.1 GCA_025353965.1 Aquihabitans sp. | reverse complement strand
GACGAGTATGGCTACACGGGTGGGATAACTCAGGTGAAAGAAGCGGTCGCGGCGATCAAGCGGCATTCCCAGGAGGTGTTCGTGCCGTTGTCGCACCCGCCGGGTGAAGCCCAGTTCGATTTCGGTGAAGCGACGGTGGTGTGTCGGCGGCCATGAGATCGTGCCCGGTGGCGGCCATGTGGCTGCCCGGGCGTGGCCATCAGAACTGCCCGTTGGTGGCCGTTGGTTTTGCCCTCGTTGATTGTTCGTTTCCTGCCGGGTCCGCCCGTTGGGTGCTTCTCCTGAGTCGACTGGTCGGTGCTGACCAGACCCGTCGACCAGGAGAAGCAGTTGAAGTCTTACGAGGAAGTCATGGAAATTTTGGAAGCATTTGATTTGACCGGTAGCTACCGCGACGCGGGCGAGTTGGCGGGGTGTTCTCATCACACGGTGGCCCATTGGGTCGCGAAGCGTGATGCCGGGTTGTTGCCGGGGCTGGGCGAGCGTGTCGAGCGCCCGAAGTTGATTGACCCGTTCATGGACAAGATCGAGGAATGGGTCGAGCGGTCCAACGGCAAAATTCGGGCTGATGTCGCGTTCGATCGGCTTGTGGCGCTGGGCTACGAGGGCTCGGATCGCAGCGTTCGTCGGGCGGTCGCGTTGGTGAAGGGCAATCATCGCCATGGTCGCCGGCGGGTGTATCGGCCGTGGATTTGCGAGCCTGGAATGTGGGCGCAGTGGGATTGGGGTCAAGGTCCGGTGATCGGCGGGCGGGGCACGAACTTGTTCTGTGCGTGGCTTGGTTGGTCGAGGTTGCGGGTGGTGATTCCGACGTGGGATCGCACGATGCCGACGTTGATTGGCTGTTTGGACCGGGCCGTGCGGGTGTTCGGCGGGGCACCGACCTACTGGTTGACCGACAACGAGAAGACCGTCACGATCGACCACGTGGCAGGGATTGCGGTTCGCAACCCGCGCATTGTTGAGGCCGGGCACCACTACGGGGTCACGATCGCAACGTGTGTGCCCTTCGACCCCGAATCCAAGGGCGGTTCTGAAGCAACGGTTCGGGTCGCGAAAGCTGATCTGGTCCCGACCGCCGCGAACTTGCTCGACGCATATTCGAGCTGGGCTGAGCTGGTCGATGCCTGTGAGAGGTTCACGACCGAGATCAATGCCCGACCTCATCGGGTGACCCGGCGGGCACCAGTCGAGATGCTCGCCGAGGAGCAGATGCGCCTGCACGCATTGCCGCAGGTCGCGTTCACAGCGTGCTTCGGTGAGACCAGGCACGTCTCGTGGACTTCCACGATCAGCTACGGCGGCGTGACGTATTCGGTTCCGCACACTCTCGCCGATCAGGTCGTTTGGGCCCGTGTCGCTGGGGACGAACTCGTCATCACCCATCTCGCTGGGCGGGGCGCGACCGAGGTCGCCCGTCATCAGCTCTCCACCCCCGGGCACCCAATGATCAACGATGTCCACTACCCGCCACGCCCACCGGGTCCGTTGAACCGCGAACCGCGGCCCACGAACGAAGCCGAGACAGCGTTCCTAGCGATTGGTGACGGGGCCAGAGCATGGTTGATCGAGGCCGGCGCCACCGGCGCCAGCCGGGTGAAGGTGAAGATGGCCGAAGCCGTCGAGCTCGCCGCACTCCAAGGGCAAGGTCGTGTCGATTGGGCGCTGGGCCAGGCCGCCACTTTCGGCCGCTTCGGCGAAGGTGACTTGTCATCGATCCTCGCTGCTCACCGCGGGGGAAACAGCCGACGAGCTGGCGAGAATCACTCGCTCCAAGATGGCACTCACACCTGGCAAGGGTTCGGCCAATGACCGTCGCGCCCACGCCAGTGACCGACGAGGTCGTCGACTTGTTGCGTCAGCTTCGGCTTCCGCACATGCGCCGCCACG
>JANXNS010000043.1 GCA_025353965.1 Aquihabitans sp. | reverse complement strand
GTGCTGGACCTGACGGCGCGCACCCGTCATCACCCGGAGCTCACCGTCGGTGCGTCCCCGCGAGCGTCGGTGGGTTTGCTCCGTGCTGCCCGGGCGCGGGCCGTGGTGGCCGGGCGCACCCACCTCACCCCGGACGACGTGCAAGCGGTAGCGGTTCCGGCGTTTGCCCACCGGGTTGCCGTCAACGGTTCGGTGGACACGGTTGCGGCCCGCCGGATCGTGGCCGGGCTGCTGGCCGACACGCCCGTCCCACGGCCCTGACGCCAATGACCGACCCGGCCCCTGCGCCCATTCGGTCCACCGGCCTGCGTGCGTGGACGGTGCGCCCCGCGCCGCCGGTAGCCCCCGGTCCACCGCCGGTGCCGACCGTTCCGGCGCCTCCGCCTCGTTCGGTTCCCGCCAGTGGCGGCGGCTACGACCGGGTCGGTGGTAGCCGCCTCACGGGGCCGGGCGCGGTGTTGTTGGCGGCGATCATCACCGGCGGGTTGGCCCACCCGACCTCGGCTGATAGCCAGGTTTTGGTCGTGGTCTGGGCGGCCATGGTTGGCATCTTTGTTGTCGGCGTGATTGCGCCGCTGGTGGCCGTGCGGCGAGTGGCGGTGGAGGCAACGTCACCCCGCGATGCCACGGTGGGCGATGACGTAGAGATCGGGGTGATGCTGAGCGGCCGGTCCGCCGGTTTAGAGGTGCGGGCCCTGGATCCAACCGGGAAATGGCATCGGGCTGGGGCCCCGGGGGCCGGTCAGGTCCTTCATTTGGCCGACCAACGGGGCCTGTTCTCTCTGGTCCGGGTGGAGGTTCGGGTCACTGCGCCGCTGGGCATTTTGGCTGCCCATCGGGTCCATAACGTGCAGCTGCCCTGGGCCATTGAGGTCGCTCCCCGGCCCATTCCGGCACGGTGGCACGCCGAACCAGCACCGGTCGTGGGAGTCGACCATGCGGCGGATATTGCCTCTCTATCCGGCGATCTCGTTCGTTCGGTACGCCCGTATGTGAGCGGTGATCCGCCCCACTTGGTGCATTGGCCTTCTTCGGCCCGGCTTGGAGAACTGGTTGTACGCGAGCTGGATCCACCGGCCCCGCGTGGGCAGGCGGTGGTGGTGGACCTCACGGGGCTCGGTCCGGACACCGAACCGGCTGCGTCCTATGCGCTCGGCGTGTGCCGGGCGGTGTTGGCAGCCGGGGGAGAATTGTTGCTGGCCACCTGCGAGGCCAGCGGACCTGTGGTGGGCCAGATCACGGCGCCGCTCGATGCTGGCCGCCGGTTGGCCCGAGCGGTGCCAGGTACGCCGGCCACGGTCCCCGAGGGCTGGCCGGTCGTGGAGATCGGACGATGACCGAGGTTGCTACCCCGGGCCCAGGCCGCCCGGACCCCGGCCTGGGCGGTCCCCGCGGTGGGAGGCGAATAGCGGCCGATCGGGTCGGTGTTCAGCGCTGGCTGTTGGCCGCGTTGGCGGCGGCGGCGGCGGTATGCCTTGGGGTCGGCGGGCAGGCGGCGGTGGCCCGCGGTGCCATGTCGCCATCGGTGGGTTTGTCGGTGGGTGCGCTGGCTGCCGCCTTGGCTGTGCTGGGCCTGCCGTCGATTTCGGTTCGCCTGATCGCTCGGCTTTGTGTGGTGGTGAGCGCGGCGTTTCTGGTTCGGTTCGGGGCGCTCAGCGGATCACTGGTGGTTGGTAGCCAGAATGTTTTGGCCTGGCTGGTCGGTGTGGTCGCGGTCTTCGTGCTGACGGATCGGCTCGGGACCGATGCCCAACCCGGGTTGGCCGAGACGGGTGCTGGCGTAGCGGAACCTCGATCGGATTCCGGGCGGGCACGCGTCCTGGCCACCGTTCAGGCGGTAGTGCTGGTCACGCTGGCAGTGGTGCTGCTTGCGGTGATGGTGACGCCGTTGGCCTTGCCGTATGTGGGTGGGTCGGCCGAGACCGGCAATGGTCCCAAGCTGGAAAGCCAAGGGGGCGGAGGCGCCAGCCTTCGTTCCTCAGAAGACTTGGATATGACCCAGCGCCCGGCCTTGACCGACGAGGTGATGTTCACCGTGGACACCGATCGGGCCACGTTCTGGCGGGGTGAAACCTTTGACCAGTGGGATGGTCGGACCTGGACGCGGAGCCAGCCGGAGCGTTACCCGCTTTCGCTTTCCGGGCAGGTGACGACGTACCCCGATGATCTTGGGGCAGGGGGCACGGAGCAGTTCGTGCAGCAGATCCGCATTGAGACGTCCTATGCGGACGTGGTTTTTGCCGCCCCCAGCGCAGCCAAGGTGGTAGCTAACAACCCGGTTTTCCAGCGTGCCGATGGCTCCCTCGGGACGAGCGATGTTCCCTTCGGTTCGGGGGCGACCTACCGAGTCACAAGCCGTCGACCCGTACTGACGGAGGCGCGGCTGCGGTCGGTCGAGGGCGGGGTGACGCCGCCCGACGTGACCCGTCGTTTTGCCAGCCCCCCGGCCACCACAGCAAGGGTGACTGCCGCCGCCCTAAAAGCCACTGACGGGGCGGGCTCGACCTACGACAAGATCCGCGCCCTCGAGCGGTGGATGGGGGCACGGACGGAGTACTCGTTGGATGCGCCGCTCTCGCCAAAGGGTGTCGACGTGGTCGACAACTTCCTGTTCGACACCCGGCTGGGGTGGTGCGAACAGGTTGCCTCGAGCCTGGTGGTCCTGGCGCGAGCCAACGGGATCCCGGCCCGCCTGGCCACCGGTTTCGTGCCCGACGAGCGAGATCCCGTCACCGGGCGCTACATCGTTCGGGCCCGCGACGCGCATGCCTGGACCGAGGTCTGGTTCCCGGAACTGGGTTGGGTCCCGTTCGATCCGACAGCCGATGTGCCGCTGGCGGGCAAGTCCCAGACCCACCAAACGTTGGTGGAATGGCTGGTCGATCATGCGGTGACGGTGGGGTTGGCTGCGGCAGTTATTGCGGTGCTGGCGGTGTCCGGAACTGTTGCGACGCGGCGGTGGCGGCGTCGACCCCATTCGCCACGCCGATCGGCACCGTGGGCAGCACACGCCGACGCTCGCCTCGACGCATTGGGTGCCCAGGTAGGCCGTCCGCGCCAAGTCTGCGAGACCGCGTCGGCCTATTCGGCCGCGTTGGCCGAGCGCTACGACGATGAACGCCTCGCCGCCGTCGGCCAAGCCATAGACGATGCCCAGTTCGCGGTAAACCCACCCTCGGCCGAGCGCCAAGCCACGGTCGACGCGTATTTGCGGTCAGCAGTTGTTCCTGAGGAGCCACTACTGACCACAAATGGTGCGGCCCGTGGTGGGGCCGGTCAGTAGCCGGATTCTATGGGGTGTTCGGTGATGGTCCAGCCGCCGCCGAGCGTGGCCGGACCGACGATGGCGGATGCTGCACCGGCTACTGCGAGGTAGGGGATCAGCGTGGGGGTAGTGGACATGGGGGTGGCCTCCGTTGCGGCGGCCATGTCCGTGCCGATCCCCAGGCAACGCCCGGAAGGTGGTGAGTGCGCTTCATCACCCGTCCATCGTCTCGCAAACCCACCTTTCGACGCCCAAGATCGCAGTGGGTGGCCCGGTGGACACGGGCACGCCGAGGGCTAGCGGCCGTCGCCAGTAGGGTCGATGCGGCCCGTAGCGACCTGGAGGTGGCGTTGACCGTGCACCGTGAGACCCGAGGCGACGGCGGCGCCGTCACCGTTATCACCCTGGACCGCCCTGACCGACGCAACGCGTTGGACCACGCCACGCTGGCCGAGCTCACCGTCGCCCTCGACGCGGCCGCTGCCGCGCCGACCCGCGTGCTCGTGCTCACCGGTGCGGGCGGGCATTTTTGTGCTGGGGCGGACCTAACGGGGGTGGAGGACTCCTCGTTCGCCACACTCCTGCAGGGCGTGCTCGACCGCCTCCGGGACCTGTCGTTTCCTACCATCGCCGCCGTCGATGGGGCTGCGTTGGGGGCTGGCACCCAACTGGCCGTCGCCTGTGATCTCCGGGTGGCCACCGCTACCGCCAGCTTTGGCATTCCGGCCGCCAAGCTCGGCCTCATGGTCAATCACTGGACGGTGCAGCGGGTGGCCACCCTGGCCGGGCACAGCACAGCCCGGGCCATGTTGTTGGCGGCCGAAATCGTGACCGGCGCCCAGGCCCTGAGCCTCGGACTGGTGAACCGTGAGGGCGACCTGCCCGACGCGCTGGCCTGGTCGGACCACATTGCCACCCTGGCCCCGCTCACCATCGCCGGTCACAAGCTCATGTTGAACCGACTGGAACAGACGCCATCGCCTGATCCGGAGATCGACGCTGCGTTTACTCAGGCCTGGGAAAGCACCGATTTTGCCGAAGGAATCGACGCTTTTCGCACCCGCCGCACGCCAACCTTCCGCGGCCGGTAGGTCGGGCTTACGGGGTCTAGTAGTTGCCGGGGAGTAGGCGACCGAAGTTTTCGAAGAACACGTAGAGCGCGACGAGGAAAATCGGTAGGCCGACCACATAAGGCGACCAAGCCAGCAGGCGCCGGCCACGGCCGGGGGTACCTCCGGTACGGGCTCGGTTGCGGCGGCGGATGGCGGTTTGCGCCAGCCAGGTGGCCAGCCACACGCCCGCCGCCGCCAGACCCCACAGGATCGCCGGTGTCCTGGAGGAACGCTTGCCGCTCAGCCCGGAGCCATCCACGCTCCGCTGAACGGAGTCGCCCTCGGCCAGGTTGTCGGTGGAGCCACCGGTCTTGCCCGCCTTCTCGCGCAGCTTGTCCTGACCGGCGATCGCTGGCGCCGCCTCGCCCTCGAGGGTGGCATGCACGATGATCCGCTGGCTCAGCGAGTACTTGGGGTGACAAGCAATGAGGGTCAGGCGGTTGTCGCCCTTGTCTTCCAAGATGGCCACGTCATTGGGCTGGACGATCTCCAGACTGTCGACCACATAGACGAAATCACCCTGCACGGTCTTGGTCAGGATCTGGTCTCCGGGCTGCAGTTTGTCCACGTTGTGGAAGGGCTGGCCGTAGGTGGTGCGGTGCCCGGCAATTGCCACGTTTCCTTTTTGACCCGGGAGCGGGCTCTCGGGGTAGTGGCCTGGGCCTCGGGCCAGTTGCGGCACGGTCACGCCTTCCACCACGGTCCGGGTGATGCCGATTCTGGGGATCGAGATGTGCGCGACTGGGTCTCCGTAGGCGGGTAGCGGCAGGTTCGGGGCGACTGGGGCCGGGACCACGGTGATGGGGCCGGTACCGCCAGGGACGGTCGTGCTGGTGGACATCCTCGTGGTGGATGTATTCCGAGACTGGGCCAGGACCTGCTCGAATTGGGTGCCCAACGTGTCCTGCGAGTGGGCTTCTTGCAGGCCGGTGCCCCAAAGTTGATAGGCCACAAACAGCAGGATCAAGGTGCCCGCGGTCATCATCAACCGACCCAAACCACCCATGATTCTCGCAAGCATCGGGGGCGACGTTACCGGACGGGCGTTTCGTTACGCCCTCGTGCTCTTCGGGCCGACCGAAGCACGCAGACGTGACCGGTGACCGTGGGCGAATGGCGCTGGGTTCGTCGGTAACCGGGGGGCACCGGTACCGTTCACCCCGCCTATGGAGCCCGTTGTCAGCCTCCGCGGTGCGGTCTGCCTCCTCGGACGCTTTCCTGCTCTCGCTGGCGTCGATCTGGACGTCAACGCGGGTGAGATTGTACTCCTGCAAGGGCCGAACGGCGCCGGTAAGACCACCGTCCTGCGGGCCTGCGCGGGATTGGTGCCGGTTGTCGACGGCGAAGCCACGGTGCTTGGCGTGGATCTGGTGGCTGATCGTCGGGCCGTCCGTCACCGGGTGGGCCTACTCGGCCACGCCAGTGGTCTCTACGAAGACCTCACGGTGGCCGACAACGTTCGCTTCTGGGCTAGGGCGGGTCGGGCTCTTCCCGCCGATGCCGAAGCCGCCATGACGCGCCTCGGGCTCGACGGCCGCTTGGCCGATGTTGCGGTGGCCCGGCTCTCGGCGGGGCAACGCCGGCGTACCTCGCTGGCGGTCATGGTTGCCCGCCGGCCCGAGCTGTGGTTGCTCGATGAGCCGCACGCGGCGCTCGACCAAGAGGGCCGTGACGTGGTGGATGGCCTGATGGCCGATGCGGTTGCGGCCGGGGCAACGGTGCTGTTTGCGTCCCACGAGATCGACCGGGCCACCGCCGTCGCCCACCGAACGGTGACCATTGCTGGCGGAACGGCCACGGCGGTCAGCGCATGACTGAGCCGCTGGTTACCCCCAGCCGCAGCGGCACCATGCTGCGCGACGCGGCCCTGGTTTTAGGAAAAGACCTGCGCCTGGAACTCCGCAGCCGGGTGATCATCAACCAGGTTCTGCCGTTCGCCGTGCTGGTCCTGGTGCTGTTTGCGTTTGCTCTCGATCCGGACCGCCGCATCCTGACCCAGGCCACCCCGGGCCTGTTTTGGCTGGCCGTGTTGTTTTCCACCTTGCTGGCCCTTCAGCGTTCGTTCGGGGTGGAAGCGGCCGACGGCGTG
This sequence comes from Aquihabitans sp., assembly GCA_025353965.1. Taxonomy (GTDB): domain Bacteria; phylum Actinomycetota; class Acidimicrobiia; order Acidimicrobiales; family Iamiaceae; genus Aquihabitans. Next base: position 9,043 of record JANXNS010000043.1, on the reverse strand, counting down.
ACCGATGCACTGCGACTCAGTGGGCTGGACCCTGCGGGGATCTTCCTCGGGAAGGCGGCCGGCATCGCCGTACACCTGCTGGCCCTAGAAGTCGTCTTGGGCCTTGGCGTCACCCTGTTCTACGGCGCCACGCCCCACGGCCCGGTTTTGTTGGTAGCCACCTGCGTGGCGGCCACCGCAGGGCTGGCGGCCGTAGGTACCCTTTACGGCGTGCTCTCCGCTGGCATGCGAGTCCGAGACACGCTCTTACCCCTGCTCATGTTGCCCGTGGTTGCCCCCGTACTGATTGCTGCCACCCAGGCCTTCGCTGCCGCCTACGACAAGACGTCGGGCGAGGGCTGGCGGTGGTTTGGTCTCCTGGCAGTTTTCGGACTGCTTTACCTCGCTATCGGGATCTTTGCCTTCGAACCCCTCCTGGAGGAATCGTGAATACCGACACCAAGGGTCCCGGCTCCGGCGCCGGCCTGTTCCGCGTGTACCCGGGCGGGACCGCGTCCCGCGGGAGCCGGACCTTCGGCATTGTCCTGGCCATTGCCACGGCCGTGTTCCTCGCCTTTGCGTTGCTGTGGTCGCCTCCCGACAGTGGGGCCAACGCCTCGGAGAACCAGATGGGCGAGATGGTGCGGATCATGTACATCCATGTGCCGGTGGCCAACGCCTGTTATCTGGCGTTCTTCGTGACCGCTCTCGGCAGCGTGATGTACCTGTGGAAGAAGACGGACGGCTGGGATCTGCTGGCGGCGGCGTCGGCTGAGGTGGGCGTGGTCTTCACCGTCCTCACCTTGGCCACCGGGTCGATCTGGGGTCACATCGCTTGGGGTACCTGGTGGGAGTGGGACGCCCGGCTCACCAGCACCCTGCTCATGCTGGTCGTTTACCTCGGCTACTTGGCGCTCCGCCGGGCCATTCTGGACCCGGTCGTGCGGGCCCAGCGGGCCGCCATCGTTGGCCTGATCGCTTTCGCCAACGTGCCGATCGTGCACTACTCGGTCACGTGGTGGCGTGGCCTCCACCAGCAGGCAACCATCAGTCGGTTCGACCCCACTATCGATGGGCTCAAGTTGTTCTCGCTGCTGTTCGGCATGTTGGTGGGCGTTGGCTTCTATGTGTGGCTGATGATGCACCGCTTCCGACTGGAGTACGCGGAAGCCAAACTCGAATCGAAAGGGCTCGACGTGGCCTTGGCTGAACGTCGGGCCGAAGCCATGGCGGACACCGCTGTCGACACCACTGGCGGGACCCTCATCGGTCCGAAGGGAACCAACTGATGGCCATGCTTCTCGCGACCGAATCCAACGAGTGGGCCTACGTGGCCAGCGCCTACGGACTCGTGATCATCGTGCTTGTTGCCTACGCAGCGTGGACGATCGCTCGTGGCCGCCGGGTAGGCCGCCAGCTTCCGTCCGAAGACCGGCGGTGGATGTGACCTCGACCCCTGGCCCCGGTGGCCCGGGTGCGCCCGGCCCCGATGACCGTGACCTAGACGACGGTGGCCTTGACCTCACCCCGCGGTCGGGGGCGGCCGCGACGCCGCGTCGCCGCACGGGCGTGCGCCGGTGGGGCGCCATTGCCGTGCTTGGTGTGTTGGTTGTGGTGGTGGGCGTCATTGTCTGGCAGGCCAAGGGGGCGACCCTCTACTACAAGAACGCGGATGAGGCCATCGCCCAGAAGGCTTCGCTGGGGACGAAAACGTTCCGGCTCCAAGGCACCGTGATCGGGCAGCCGGAACCTGGGAACGGAGATAGGCCCACGGTGTTCCGTGTGGCCTACAACGGCAAGAGCGTGAAGGTCGTCCACACCGGGTCCGAACCGGCGCTTTTCAAGGCCGGTCTGCCGGTTGTGGTGGAAGGTCATTGGAACACCGCGGGCACCGCGTTCGACAGCCGGCGGCTCCTCGTGAAGCACACCGAGGATTACCAGAAGCAGGACAAGAACGGCTCGTACGAGAAGCAGAACCCAGACCGCGTGGTCGACGCGGACAAACAGAATGAGTCGGCGTCTTGAACGCCGCCTTCGGCACCGGGGGTGTGATCCTCGGGCTGGTTGGTTCGCTCGGGGCCATCATCACCTTGGCCATCGGGATCCGGGGTAACCGGGCACACCTCATGCGTATGTCGAAGACCTATGCCCTCATGGTTTTCGCGGGCGGGCTGGTGGCCTTTGCCGCTATGGAACGGGCGCTCATCACCCGGGATTTCAGCCTGAAGTTTGTGGCCAACAACGGTTCCGCCGCCACGCCAGCGTTGTACAACTTCGCCACGCTGTGGTCTGCCCTCGAGGGGTCGATTCTGTTGTGGTCGCTCATTTTGGCGGGCTACATCGTGGCCGTGATGTGGAAGTTTCGTGCTCGCCTCGCGGACCCGCTGGTGGCCTGGGCCATGCTCACCATGTTTGTGGTGAGCCTGTTTTTCTTCACCCTGATGATGGGCCCCGCCAACCCATTCCGGACCTTGGCCGACGTTCCCACCGATGGCCCCGGGCCCAACCCGCTTTTGCAGAATCACCCGCTCATGGCATTCCACCCGCCCATGCTTTACCTGGGTTACGTGGGCTTCACCGTGCCCTTTGCCTTCGCCATTGCTGCGCTCGTAACGGGCCGTCTCGGCGAGGGTTGGCTGGTGGAAACCCGTCGCTGGACCATCTTCGCCTGGACCTTCCTGACCATTGGGATTGTGCTCGGCGCCTGGTGGTCTCACGAGGTGCTCGGTTGGGGCGGCTATTGGGCATGGGACCCGGTGGAGAACGCCTCGTTCTTGCCCTGGCTCACCGCCACCGCGTTCATCCATTCCGTGATGGTTCAGGAACGGCGCGGCATGCTCCGCGTCTGGAATCTCTCGCTGCTGTGCGCCACGTTCTCGCTCACGATCCTGGGCACGTTCCTGACCCGCTCGGGGGTGGTGGATTCCGTCCACGCCTTCAGCAACTCGACCATTGGGCCCCTGCTTCTCGGTTTCTTCGGGCTCATCGTTGCCGTCACCGTGGGTCTGGTGGCGTGGCGCGGCGATCGCCTTCGCTCGCCCGCTCGGATCGACTCCCCGGCCTCGCGTGAGGGCGCGTTCCTGCTGAACAACATCGTGTTCGCGGCCTTCGCTTTTGTGGTGCTGCTCGGCACGGTGTTCCCGCTGATCTCCGAGGCGCTCACCGACGATCGGGTCACGGTCGGCGTGCCCTACTTCGAGCGCATGACCATGCCCATTGGCCTCATGCTCCTGTTCCTCATGGCTATGGCCCCAGTGTTGCCATGGCGTAAGGCTTCGACCGAAACGCTGCGCACTCGCCTGCTGTGGCCCGGGTGGATCGGCACCGGCGTCCTGCTCTTTGCCGTGCTGGTGGCCGGGGCCCGCGGGTTCGCCCCGCTGCTGGCCTTTTTCCTGGCCGGGTTCGCGGGGGGAGCGGCCCTTCGCCAGCTGGTCTTGGCCACCCGTCGCCAAGGTTGGCGGGGCCTGGTGGGCCGCACCAACGGCGGCATGATCGTGCACCTCGGCGTGCTCATGATCGGCGTGGCCTTCGCTGCGTCCAACAGCTATTCCATCGAGCGGGACGCCCGGTTCTGCCTCGAGGCAACCACGGGCTGCCCGACCACCATCACGGTTTCCGGCCACACCATCAGCTACGTGAAGGCCACCGCTTCATCCTCGCCCGCCCGCCAGCAGGTGGGGGCGCAGTTCCGGATCGACGGAAAGATCTACGAGCCGGTCCTGCAGAAGTTCCCCAATGGGAGCCAGCAGATCGGCAAGCCCTCGGTGAAGAACACGCTCACCGATTCTGTGCTGCTGTCGCTCACTGACCCGCCTACCAGTACCGGTTCGGTCGCCCTCAAGATCGTGGTGCAGCCGCTCATTGTGTGGCTTTGGATTGGTGGCACGGTCATGGCCATCGGGTCGATCATGGCCGCCTTCCCGGGCTCGCGTCGTCGCCCTGTGGACCCAGTTTCTGCCCCGGTCCCGGCTAGTGGCCGGCCGCCCGGGCCGCCAGCCGACCCGGTCGATGAGCCAGTCTCTGTTGGGGTTGGCCCGTGAGCGACGTCGCCATCAAGCGCACCCATCCCACTCGTATTGCCGCCATCGCCGTAGGCGCGATCATGGTGCTGTTGGTGATTCTCCTGGTGTTCGCCAAGACCGGTGAGCGAGATACCACCACCAGCCTCATTGGCCAGCCGGCTCCCGGGATCCGGGGAGACGTGGTGGTTGGTCAGCGGTTTGACCTTGGTGCATCGGACCGTTGGGTTGTGGTGAACTTCTTCGCCACCTGGTGTGCGCCGTGCATTGCCGAACACCCCCAACTTCGGGCCTTCGCCGCCGATCACGCCGCCAAGGGCGATGCCCGAGTGGTGAGCGTGGTCTACGACGACAAGTCCGCCGACGTGAAGGCGTTCTTCAAGAACAACGGTGGGGATTGGTCTGTCTTTGACTCGGACAACGGCCGCACCGCATTGGATTGGGGCGTAGCCAAAATTCCTGAGTCCTACCTGGTGTCGCCCACGGGGATAGTGGTTCAGCGGTTCGTGAGCGGCGTGACCCGAGGTGAGCTGGATAGCATTATTTCCCAGTACGACGCCCTTTCTGCGGCTTCGTCCAGCCGCGGCAGTGGCTCATGAGTGACCGACGTAGGGGCGTGGGCTGGCGGCCATGGCTGCCCTGGCTGGCCATGGCGGCGGTCGTTCTGGGCACGCTGGCCTTTGGCACGTTCACCGGTGCGGCCCCCACCAATGCGGAGCGGGCGCAGAGTCTCGAGGGCACGATCCGCTGCCCCTCGTGCGTCAGCCAGTCTGTGGCCAACAGCGAGACGCCGGCAGCCAAGGGCGTGAAGCGGCTCATCAAGGAACGCATCGCCAAGGGCGATACCGACGAGGAAATCCGAGATTTCGTTGCTTCCCGGTATGGCCGTGAGATCTTGCTTGATCCGTCCGGCAAGGGTTTCGGCGCGCTGGTTTGGGGGGTCCCTGTTGCCGCCGGGATCGTCGCCGTGGGCGCGCTCGTGCTCCGATTCCAGGACTGGCGTCCCGGGGCGGCAGCGGTGACCGAGGCCGACCGGGATCTGGTAGCCGACGCCATGGGAAAGAAATGACAGCGACCAGGCGCGCCTCCCGCTCCGTCCGCTTGAATCGCCTTGATCCGGACGAGTTGGCCGCTCTGGAGGAGCAGCGAGACTTCCTCCTGCGATCGCTGGAGGATCTCGAACGCGAACACGGCGCCGGAGACCTCACCGACGAGGACTACGCCACGCTGCGCGACGACTACACCGCTCGTGCTGCGGAGACGCTGCGGGCGATCGACGAGCAGCGGGTGGCCTTTGCTGACGCTCGCAATCGTGGGAGCCGGAAACGGACTTTGGGGATCCTGGCTGGGGTCGTCCTGTTCGCGGTTGTCGCCGGGCTGCTCGTGGCCAACTCCATTGGGGCCCGCAAGGCGGGTGACACCATCACGGGCGGTATCACTACCAAGTCATCTCCCAGCCAGCGGGCCCAAGCCTGCATCCCCGAGATCAACACGGAGCCAACCAAGGCCTTGGCCTGCTTCAAGGGTGTGCTGGACGACGACCCGCGCAACGTGGTTGCCCTCACCTGGACCGGGTGGGCCCTCGAGCTTGCATCAGGCCAGGTGGGTTTGGCCGATGTTGCCGCCATGCAAGCGGCGGCAGCGGACTACGTCGAGCGCGCCATCAAGGCGGACCCGCAGTACAGCTACGGCAGGGCGTTCCGGGCCGTCATTGCTTTCCGTCACGGCGACTATGCGCAGGCCAAGACGTATCTGGCGGAATTTCGAGCGGGGGACCCGTCACCCGATGCGGAGTCGGTGATCTCCTCGTTCGACCTGGATGGTCAGATCAAGGCCGCCCTTGCCGGCAAACCGCCCGCCTGAGAACCGAGTCACTGGCCGCTTCTGGTTCAGGCGGGGCTCGGGCCGGGTTGGCTTTGGTCAGAAACGTCTGCAGGGCAGGGGGTGTAGCGGGGCTGGGCGTTGGCGGCCCGGGCCTAGTTGGTGGCTGGAGGGCCGATGTGGTGGATGTGTTGGACGTTCATGCCTTCTACCGTCAGTTCGTAGCGGGCGCCCTTGCGGGGTGAGCTGGGGCCATCGAGCGTTGCGCCTGCTTGTACCGCCGCGTCGATGATGGCGGGAATCACGTCGCCGTGGCTCGATGCCGCCACCGTGCGGCCAGCGATTGCGGCCTCCAACAGGGCCTGGAGCGCCTTGGGGCCGGACCCGCCTTCGGCCAGTTCCGTAAACGGGTAGACGCTGATTCCCAGCCGACGGCCCAACGGTTCCAACGTCTGCACACACCGCACGAACGGGCTGGACCAAAGGCGGTCTACCCCGGCACCGGCCAGCGCGGTGGCAAGGGCTTCGGACTGGGCCAAGCCGCGGTTAGATAGGGGACGTTGGTCATCCTCACCGGGCCAGGCCTTGCGGCTGCCGGCATGAGCGTGACGGATGAGATGGACCAGCATGCGGGCGGTTCCGTGGGCGGGAGGCGAGTTCATCCAGCCTGCCCCGGATCAGCCGTTGACGGCCAACGAACGCAACCGGGCGATGATCGGCGGCAGCGCGACCAGCGCTACATCCACGTCGGCGTCGGTGGTCGACCACCCCACCGACAACCGCAGCGACCGATGGGCGTCGACACCCATGGCCTCCAACACCGGCGACGGTTCAAGGGATTCGGACGAGCAGGCGCTCCCCGAATGCGCAGCGATTCCCGCCCGGTCAAGCCCGAGCAGCACCCCCTGCGGTTCGATCCCCTCAATGCCCAGGCACACCAGATGCGGGAGCCGGTTGGTGGGGTCGCCGTAGATGTGCACCCCGGAAATATCGGCCACGCCAGCGCGCAGCCGGTCGGTCAGACGCCACTGGTCGGCCACCTCTATGTCGAGCCTGGTCTCCTCGGTCCGTCCGGTCTGTTCCACGAGAGCAGCACACGCGGCACCAAGCCCAACGAGCGAGTGGACTGGTTCGAGGCCAGCTCGACGAGCCCGTTCCTGGTCGCCGCCGAGCAGCAGGGGAGCGAGCCGCAGTCCTCGTCGGACCAGTAGCGCTCCCGTGCCAGCGGGGCCTCCGAGCTTGTGGCCGCTCATGCTGAGCAGGTCGGCCCCCAAGTCGTCGAACGCAATGGGAATGCGACCGGCCGCCTGCGCCGCGTCGATATGTACCAGCACTTTTCGCTCTCGGCACCCGGCCACCACCTCGGCCACGGGTTGAACCGTGCCCACCTCGTGATTGCCCCACTGGATGTGGACGGCGGCCGTATCGGGCCGGATCGCCGCCAGGACGGCGCCAGCATCGACCCGTCCGTTGTGGTTGACCGGAACCACCGTGACCGGGCCGGACCGCTCGGCGCTCTGTCGTACCGCCGAGTGCTCCACCGCGGTGACCACGTGGTGCGTCGGCGTGCCGCCGAGACGGGTGCGGGCCCGGTCCGTCGCACCCCAAATGGCGGTGGCGATGGCCTCGGTCGCGCTGCTGGTGAACACCACCGAACGGCCCCGGGTACCGAACAGAGCGGCCAGTTGCTCCCTGGCTGTTTCGAGCGCGACGCGGGCGGCCAGCCCTTCTTCGTGGATGCGGCCAGGGTCTCCCGACACGGTCGTGAGCGCCGCCACCATCGCGGCGCGAGCTTCCGGCCGCAACGGCGACGTGGACGCGTGGTCGAGATAGGCCCGGCTCATCAGGCCTGCAGGCTACGACGAAGCCAGCCTAGAAGGTGGAGCGGAGTACGGAGCCGTAGCCTTTGCGATCGCCGAAGCCGTCGGCGAAGGTGCCCTCGTGCCAGGCAATGCGGCCGTTGATGAGCACCGCGGGAACGCAATCGTCGTGGCGGCGGACCAGGCGGTGCAGTTCGGGCATGCCCACCATGTCCTCCTCGGCAATCTTGTCGAGGCGATCATCGAGGGTGTCGGGGTCGACCACCACAATGTCGGCCCGCTTGCCCACCTCGAGGTGCCCGGCATCGATGCCCAGGTAGTCGGCGATCTCGCCCGTCAGCCGGTAGACGGCGCGCTCGGGCGTCATCAGTTCTCGGCCCTCGCGTTGGGCTTGGGTGACCAGGCGCAGAAGGTGGAGGGGGAAGTCGTAGTACGCCATGTTGCGGAGGTGGGCGCCGGCGTCCGAGAAGCCGATGAGCACCGAGGGGTGGTCGACCACGTACTCCAGTTCTTTCAGACGGTCATTGCCGACCACGGTGTACCAGCGCAGATCGTTGCCGAACTCCAGTTGGAGGTCGAGGAAGCAGTCGAGGGCGTCGACGCCCCGCTCCGTGGCCACATTCGCAAACGACCGGCCCACCAGTGTTGCATCCGGGCAGTCGATGATGCGGGGCTCGCCAAGATCGCGGTGCCAGGCTTTGGATGCGAACTTGTTGGTCCACTGTTTGCGGAACTTGGCCCGGAACTCCGGGTCCTTCAGAAGTTGCCGGCGGGTGTTCAGGTCGGTCTCGTGAAGCGCCTCGGTGCCAGCGCCGAACTCCTCCATCACCGGTACCTCAAGCCCATCCACCCAGAGTTCGAACGGAAGCGGAAGAGACTGCCAGCGCATGTCGGCATTGAGGAAACGGTTGGCAAAGCGGGTGCCCTCGCCGGCCACACGATGCATGCCGCGCAATGCCACCGAGTCGATCAGCGAGATCACCATGGTCTTGAGCGGCTTGCGCCCGAGGCCCGTCGACATGGCCGCGATGGTCATCATGTTTACCCGACCCTGCAGGTCCGGAACGATTTGTAGGACCCGATCTCGGGCCCGGAGCACCTTGGCGAAATGCCGGTACTCCTTCCACTTGGCATACACCGATGGGGTGCTCCTGGAGCGGTATCGATCGCCATCGAGCTTGTCCCAGGGCAGCGTGTTGAAGCTCATGCCGAGGTAGCCGGCGTCCAGGGCATCGTTCAGATGACCGGTCATCTCCGCCAACTCGGCGTCGGTCGGGCGGGCCATCTCGTCGACCGAACGGCCCAAGCCCATGACCGAAGCCCGGACCGCAGAGTGCCGAACATGGCAGTCACATTGGGGCCGAGGGGCAACGAGTCCAGGTGGTCCAAATACTCGGCCGGGGT
>JANXNS010000034.1 GCA_025353965.1 Aquihabitans sp. | reverse complement strand
CCCGGTGGCGCGCCAGCCCGGCAATGCCGCCTTGGCCACCGCAACCGCGGCTGCCACATCTGCGCCGGAGGCCAAGGCCACCTCGGCCTGCTGCTCACCCGTGGCCGGGTTCCACACCACACCCGAGCGTGTCGACGTTCCGTCGACGATCGTGCCGTTGATCCAGTGGCTGATGCGCTTCATATCTGTTCCTCTACTTGGCGGATTCGGAACAGCGTAATGACACAACACCTAGTGGACAATGGCTAGATTGATACCGAACAATGCCCGAGAGAGGAGCAGTCGTGCTCGACGACATGGTCGCTGCGATCGAAACCAGATCAGCCCAGGGCATCGCCGCCGCCATCGGCCGCCTGGTTTCTGGCGGAGACCTACCGGTCGGTACTCGCCTACCAACGGTGCGCGAACTTTCGGCCGCCCTGCACGTGTCGCCCACCACGGTCAGCGAAGCCTGGAAAACACTTGCCGCGGTCGGCGCGATTGAACCCCGAGGTCGGCTGGGCACGTTCGTCCGACGACCACCCGGCCCCGGCACCGGTCAGCGGTACCGGCGGGTGACCGAAGGCCCCGGGCATTTCGAACTTGACCTCTCCACCGGCACACCCGATGTCGCGCTTCTGCCCGACCTACAACCCATCGTGGCCGAGGTGAGCCGCCAGTCGCTCACCAGCACATACGTGGATCGTCCCGTTCTGCCCGACCTTTGGGAGCACCTACGGGCCGCCTGGCCGTTCCCCCCAGAAGAACTCACCGTGGTCGACGGAGCTATGGACGCACTGGACCGCATCGCCCGAGTCGTCGTACGCCTCGGAGACCGGGTCGTGGTGGAAAACCCCACGTTTCCGCCTGCCTTGGACCTGCTCGATCACCTTGGCGCGGAGGTCATCGGAGTCGGACTGGACAGCGACGGCATCTCCCTCGCCGGTCTCGCCGCCGCGCTCGAAGCCAACCCGTCCATGGTCTACCTCCAGCCCCGGGCGCAGAACCCCACGGGCATCACCATGACCGCCAAACGAGCCAAAGCCGTGGCCCGCCTGCTGGCTGCGAGTTCGGCCATCGTCGTGGAGGACGACCACAGCGGAGACATTGCATCGGGCACCCTCGTCAGCATCGGCACGTGGCTGCCGGAGCGCACCGTCCACATCCGCGGGTTCTCCAAAAGCCATGGACCGGACCTCCGCCTAGCCGCCGCCGGAGGTGCCGCGTCGGTGATAGACGCGGTCACTACCCGCCGGCTCATCGGCCCCGGTTGGAGCAGCCGAATTCTTCAATCGGTCCTGCTTGCGCTCCTCACCGAACCCGGCCCAGTGGGCCAAGTTGAGACCGCCCGGGTCGAGTACGGCCACCGCCGAGCAACCTTCGTGCAGGCACTCGGCCAGCACGGCCTGGAAGCAACCGGCACCGACGGGATCAACGTCTGGGTGCCCGTTGCGGACGAGCGATCCGCTCTCGTTCAACTCGCCGCCCAAGGGATCGGCGTCGCCCCCGGCGAGCCGTTCATGGTCAACCGCGACGGCGACCACCTGCGAATCACCATCGGCCTGGTGGACAGCACCGGAGACGCGATCGAACGCCTCGCCGCCCAGGTGGCCGAAGCGGCAGGTGTACGAACGTTGGTCTCTGGGTAGGACCTTCTCCGTGCTTACCCCCACTGCGTCGGCGGAACCCTCGCCAACCGGCGGCCAGAATTCGTGGATCGTGCGCGTTGGGGCGAGCTTTGGGTTCGGTCTCATACTCCTGATCGGCTGGTCTGCCACCGCCTCTGCCTCGGCCAGCGACCCCACGGCCGATCTCGTTCCGGCTTCGGTCCCGGCCATTACCGCACCCCTCGTACTGGTCGAGCAGCTTCCGGTTCCCGTGACCGCCGCTATCGAGCCCGTCGTTCAGCCGGTGCTTGAGCCGATCGTGAAGCCCATCGTGAAGCCGGCCATCGAACGAGCCCTCCCGCCCGTGATCAAGCCCGTTCTTCTGTCGGCCACGCTCCCGTCGGCTGCACCCATCGCCACCCCGGCCCGGCGGGACAAGCCGGTGGTCACCACCATCGCCCCTGCCGCCGGGCGAGCCCATGTCCGGAGCCAGACCCCAATCCGCCGCCCAGCCGCCAGTCGTGGCACAGCCTCCCGTTTGGCTCCCGCACCGGTCTCCTCGGCCTTCGCCGCCAAGGGCACCGGCCCGTCGCCCGCTGGGCACCTACCAGCCCCTACTCCCGCCACGTGCGGGCCGCACCAGACCAACACCACGAGCGCGGCACTGCTGGCCATCACCAACGATCCGGGCTCCCCCTTTGGCAACCAGCCAAAGGCCGCCTGTTCCGATCGACCGTCCCAGGCCGAGAGCACCGTGGCATCGGGTCCCGACGCCACCCCTGACTGACCCCTCCGAGGTTCACGTATCGCGCCCTACCCGGGCGTATCCGTAGACCCGACGGTGGCCGCCTGGCCCTGTCGTCCACAAACTCTTTGGAGGAGATTTTCATGCATACCTTTCTTCGCTTCGCCCTGAGGGCGGTGTTGCTCGCAGCCGGTTTCTGGCTTGCAGGCACCGCTGCCTCATCGGCAGCCAATGCCACCCAGGCCGTACCCGCACCGCCAGCCCTGCCCCTGCCGCTGCCCCCGGCACCGGCGCTGCCCGCACCGCCAACCGAAGCCCTTGCCCCAGTGCTCTTCGGGGTTGTGCTTCCGGCGCTGGCTTCACCCCCGGTCCCCTCGGGGGGCCTCCCAGACGGCACCCTCATTGCGGTCAATGTGGCCGCTCCGGTCAGCCTGTGCGGTTCCAGCGTCGCTGTAGTCGGGGACGCAGACAGCACGTGCGAGCAGCCAGCATCCAAGCTGGCATCTGGGACCACCAACGACGCGGTCATCGACCTCAACGTCGTGGCCCCGGTCAATGCGTGCGGTACCAGCGTCGCTGTAGTCGGCAATGCCGATACGACGTGCACCAGTCCGTCCACGGCAACCACCCCGACCGACCCAACGACGCCGACCGTACCGGTGGTGCCAAGCACCTCGACTCTGCCGGTCCAGTTGGCCGGTCCGTCGGGTCCGGGTGCCCCGGAGCTCATGCGCAGGATCTCCTCAAGCTCCAACCTTGAATCCGTGCCAAGCACCAGTGCTCCGCTCGGCGTGGAGGCAATGATCGGCCTCCTGCTGCTGACCTTGGGCTTGGCCATCGATCGAGTCATCGGTCGTCGGATCAGCTGAGGTTGGTTTCGTAACCGGCGGACGACGCAGGGCAGCCACCAGCCGCCCTGCGTCGTCCCGCGCTCAAACTCAGGCGGAGGCGAGCCCGCCGACCCAGTTGCGGTAGAGCCCGGCATAGTGCCCGCCCAAGGCCACGAGATCGGCATGAGTGCCAAGCTCGACAAGGCCACCGGCGGCAACCACACCCACCCGGTCGGCACGCTCTGCGGTCGACAACCGATGGGCGATCACCACCACAGAACGCCCGACCATCAGCCTTTCGAGGGCCCGCTCCACCAAAACCTCGGTGCCCGGGTCGAGCGATGAGGTTGCCTCATCGAGCACCAGGACCCCGGGGTCGGCCAGTGCGGCCCGGGCCAACGACACCAGTTGGCGCTCCCCAGCGGACAGCCGTGAGCCTCGCTCGTGGACCTCGGTGAGTAGGCCCTCAGGCAACGCTTCAAACCGGTCAAGCAGATCCAGCGAGGCTAACGAAGCCCGGACATCGTCGTCGGTCGCATCGGGCCGACCAATACGAATGTTGTCGACGATGGTTCCGGCAAACAGGTATCCCTCCTGCGGGACAACGGTGATGATGGTCCGCAGCGATCGCAGTTCCGCCTGGCGTAGGTCGACGCCCGCAAAGGTCACCTGGCCCTCGGTTGGGTCATAGAGGCGGGCCATCAGCTTGGCCAACGTGGATTTACCGGCACCGGTTGGGCCTACCAGCGCCAACTTCTCCCCCGCAGCCAAAACCAGGTCCACGTTGTGGAGCACCGGTTCCCCGCCGGCATAGGCAAACGAGAGGCCCTCCACCCGGAGGTCTCCCCGAGCGGGAAGCGGCACCGCGTGGGCCGCCTCGGGTAGGTCCACCGGTGTGTCGAGCAACTCGAACAACTTGCTCAGCGCGGCACCGGATGACTGCACGGTGTTGAACAGCTGGGACAACTGGTTCATGGGCTCAAACAGGTTGGAGAGCGTGAGCACAAAGAAGGCCACCGTGCCCACCGTGACTGTGCCAGCGGCAACCATGCGGCCACCAATACCGATCACCAGTGCTGTGCAGGCCAGCGCCGAACCCTCTATCACTGGGAGGTACCAGGCCTGCACCCAGACCGACTTCATGTGGGCCCGATAAAGGCTGCGGTTCCGCCTTGCAAACCGCTCAACCTCGACCTCCTCACGGCCATAGGCCTGGATCACCCGGACGCCGCTAATTCCTTCCTGAAGCGAAGAAAGCGTGAGCCCAATGCGGTCTCGGACAGTGAGGTAAGCGGCGTTGGAATCCCGCTGGAACTTGATCGAAGCGAGCACCACGAACGGCACTGGGATGAGACAAATCAACAAGAGCTTCCACGACACCAGCGCCAAGACGACGACCGACCCAACAATGAGCAAGAGGCTCGCGGCCAGCTGGAGCAGGCCCTGCTGAACTAATTCCTGGAGCGAATCCACATCGGAGGTCATCCGAGAGACCACGACCCCGGCCTTCTCACGGTCATAGAACGGCATCGAGAGCCGCAGCAGACGGTCGAACACCCGAACCCGCAAGTCCCGGAGGAACCCCTCCCCCGCCCGGCTCACCAGCAGTACCTGGGTTCGGGTGGCCAGATAAGCACAGATGGCGACGATCACGTAGGCGCCAACGGCAAGGTTCAGATTCCGGCCGTTCCGGGGCTTGATGCCGTGATCGATACCGAACTTCAGAAGGTATGGGCCAGCCAGGATGGCCAAGGTCGAGACCGTCACCAGCGCAGCGGCGCCCCGCACCTCCCGCCGGTATGGCTTCAACATCCGGGCCGCTCGACGCAACACCTGCTTGGCCTGTTGCCGGTCCAGCTTGTCATCGGCGTCGACCGCGCCCATCGACATCATTGGTCGACCCCCTCGAGTGCAGCGTGGCGGGCTTGCTCCGCCCGCGCCGCGGCGGCGGCCAAGACCTCGCGGTATGCGGGGCTGGATACAAGCAGCCCAGCGTGAGTTCCGTCAGCCACGATTCGACCATCGCCGATCAGAACGACCCGCTCGGCCAAGGCAATGGTTGCGGGCCGGTGGGCGATCACGATGGTGGTCCGGTTGCGCATGACTTCGGTGAGGGCGTCGCGGATTTCGTGTTCCTTGGTGGGGTCCACCGCAGAGGTTGCATCGTCAAGGATCAGCACTCGAGGGTCCACCAGGATGGCCCGGGCAATAGCAATGCGCTGGCGCTGGCCGCCAGACAACGAGAACCCTCGTTCACCAATTTCGGTCTCGTAGCCATGGGGCAATTCGGCGATGAACTCATGAGCACCGGCCAGGCGAGCCGCCCGCTCGATGGCCTCCCTAGGTGCATCGGGCTCGGCGAACGCAATATTGGCAGCGATGGTGTCTGAGAACAGGAACGTCTCCTCGAACACCAAGCCAACCGCGCCGCGAAGCTCAGTGAGCTTCACCTCGCGCACGTCAATCCCGTCCAGGCTGATCGACCCCTGGTCGATGTCGTAGAAGCGGGGCAGCAGCTTGGCCACGGTGGACTTGCCGCTCGCCGTTGCCCCCACCAAGGCAATGGTCTGGCCGGCGGGAATGTTCAAATCGAACCCGTCAAGCACGGGGCGACCCCCCGGGGTGTAGGCAAAGCGAACATCGTTGAAACGCACCTCGCCACCGGTTGCGGGCAAGGGCTTCGGGTGGCCGGGATCAGTCACCTCGGGGTCGGTCACCAATACCTCGTACACCCGTTGGGCCGACGCCGCCGCCCGCTGCGACATGGCCACGATCCAGCCCAACATTCGCAGCGGCCACACCAACAGCACCACATAGGCATTGAAGGCCACCAGCGAACCGAGCGCGAGGTGACCGTTGATCACCTGATGGCCTCCGTAACCAAGCACCATGATCAACCCCACGTTGGGAAGCAGCTCGAGCGCGGGCCAATAGATGGAGCGGATCCGGGCGCCCTCCATGGAGACCTCATAGAGATCATCGGCCTCCTTCCGCAATCGACGGGCCTGCGTGTCCTCGGCAGCGAAACCTTTGACCACCCGAATACCCGCGACCGTCTCCTCCACCACTGCGGAGAGTTCGGCAGACTCCTGCTGGACCCCGACCATGGTCGGGTGGAGACGAGTGGAGAACCGCTTGGCCAGCACGTTGACCGCTGGCAACGAACCCAAGGCCAAGACAGTCAGAACCGGATCGATCATCACGAGGATGAGGAACACGGCCAAGACCGTGGTGATGTTGGCGATGGTGAGGGGCACCAGAACCACGGCATTTTGGATCTGCTGCAGATCGTTGTTGGCCCGGCTCATCAGCTGGCCGGTCTGCTGACCATCGTGATAGGCGAAATGCAGCCGCTGCAGGTGAGCGAAGAGCCGATCTCGCAGGACCGCCTCCGCGTAACGGGCCTCACGGAAAGCGGAATAGCGGCGGAGACCGGTGAACGCCGCCGCCACCAGGCCCGCAAGAGCAATGAGCCACCCATAACGGGTGACTTCACGCGCGTTGCCAGCTTCGATCCCCTTATCGATCGCCAACTCGACCAACTTGGGCACACTGACCTTGGCCAGGGTCCATGCCAGACCAGCCCCCGCGCCCGCCAGCAGGCCCCATTTCTGGGCCATCATCTGCCTCCCGATGAGCGCCCAGCCATCTCTGGCGCTGCTCTCGATCGGGTCCGCTTCGGTCTGAATGGTTTCCTCCGTAGGCGGCGGGTGCTGCCCGGAAACCCCTGCCCCGAACACTTGACCGCCGGGTCAGGTTACCGGGCCGGGCCCGATCGATCCCACTCGATTTCTCCGGCCGGACCCACCACCAGACGCGGGCCTAGGCTCATGGCTATGTCCAGCCTTGCTCCGCCACCGGCTGCGCCCGCGCTGGCGGTTGCTGGCCCCCGGCCCTGGTCTGCCCCTGTTATCACCGGTGCCCTGGCCACTGCGGGCACCATCGTGCTCGGGCTTGGCAATCCCAACACCACCAAAATCACGGTCTGCCCCCTAGCCATGGTGGGCATCGATTGCCCATTCTGCGGATCTATGCGGGCCGTGCATTCCCTCACCCGTCTGGACATATGGGGCGCCATGGACCACAACGCGTTCTTCACCGTTCTGGTCCCCGGCCTCATCGTTTCCTGGTCGATCTGGCTCCTCCGGTCGCTCGGTCGGCCCGTCTTGCCGCGCTGGCATCTGCCGTCGGCCACGCTCACCGTCCTGACAGTCGCAGGCATCACGTTCGCCATTCTTCGGAACCTCCCGGCCTTTGCCTGGCTTGGCAGCGGGACCTGGCCGGCGCCCTAAATACGCTGTTTCCTGGACCACGGACACATTCGCGCTCAACTCCAAAGCTTCTTTTGCCGATCACGAAACGTAGGGGGAGGAGCAGCGCCGAGCCCGAAAGGTCCACGTGCGACTTGAACAACTGGTCATCTACGGTCCGGGTGACGATGAACGCATCCGATTTGGGCCGGCGGTCACCGTCTTTGCCGGTCTCGACCCACCGGCGCGCGCTGATCTGGTGAGAACGATCGTTGAGGCGCTAACCGGTCGGGTCCAGAACGCGTCGGTCATATACGCCGATCATGCGGGCCAGAAGGTCTTCGCCGACCGCACCGGGGCCACCTATGCCACCACTGGCCAGCCGGCCCCCGGTCCGGGCCAACTACTCGGCACGGACCCGTCAGTCGCCGCCAAGCTGCTGACCATCACCGCTGATGGCCTCGGCCTTGGCCGGCAAGCCTCACTCGCTGGACTGCAGGACCAACTGGCCGCAGCCAAGGCAGACCTCGGCCAACTGGCCACCGCCCATGCGCAGACAGTGGCCAAGGCCGAACTGGTCGCCACATGGCGTAGGGAAATGGTCGAGCTAGACCAGCTGATCGATCGATCTGACGCCGATGGCGCGCGCTGGGCCTGGGTCGAAAAGCGTCGCCGGTTAGATGAGGTCCGGACCGAGTTGGCCATGCGCACCGAGGCCAACCAAGGCGCACGAGTCGCTGCCACACCGAGCGACATCCCTGACGGCTGCCAGGAACGGATCGACGCCTGGAAGACCACCCGAGATGCCCGCTATCAGGCAGAGGCCGCCCTCCTGGCCGCCGAGACCCCACCGGACGAACCCGGCGACCTCCTGGTGATCAAGTTCGCCGCCATCGATCAGGCCCAGCTGTGGGCGGCCCATAACGAACTGGACCGGGCAACCGCGACGTACGACGACATCGTCGCCTCCCTCTCGCAAGGGACCATCGATCCCGAGCTCGAGGCCAACATCGAAGCCGCCCACCTCGGCGTTGTCCACCGTCAGCGAGAGGTACATCGTCGGTTCGTACCCGGCATGCTCGGGTCAGCAACATTCGCCGTCGGCGGCCTGCTCGCCGGGCACGCCGTGTCGCTCCTCGTTGGCGTCGTGATGCTGGTGGCCTCGGTGGCCATGGGCCTCTGGCTCATCGTTACCCCCCGGCGATGGCTGGCCCACGCCAACGCCGTGGAGCAGGAGGCACTCAGCCACACTGACGCCAGCTCCTGGCTCGGCGTCCACCTGCGGCGTCTGGATGCAACCACTGATGTGGCCGACCGCAAACGGGTCGAGGCCGCCGCCAACGCACGAGCCAGTGCCCAGGTCGACTGGGACGAGACCACCTCCGGGCTTCTGCCCGAGGATCTCCTCACCCGGGCCGAGGCCATCCGCGCCTATGCCGCAGCCATCGACCCCAAAGCCATGGCCCTTCGTCGAGAGCGAGCCCAGTCAGCCTTCACCGCAGCGGCCGCTAGAGAAATCGAGGCCCGCCAGGTCGTCGGTACCGGGCTTGAGCGGAATGGCCTAACCGGGGCCGGAGCCGGGGACCTCAGCCCCCAACAATTCGCGACATTATTGGGCCGGGTGGAAGCTGGTCACATTGCCCGCCGGGCAAAGGAGATGGCTGAGCGCGAGGGAGACCTTCAGGTCCGACTCGAACGGGCCATTGCCGCCGTTGGATGGGCCCGCCACCGCCAAGGGCTGGCCACCGACAGCCGGACCGATGCCGACCTCGAGAACGAAATCGGGACCCTCGTCGAAGCCCTTCGGATCAGCGAGCGCAGGGATTGGGCGGACGTATCCGAACCGTCCGAAGCCCCGCCCAACCCCGAACTACTTGAGGCCAGACGCCACGAACTAGCGGCGCAGGTTGCGTCGGCCGGAAGGCCCGACGTCGTCGGCGCCGAGCGCAGCGAAGATCTCGCCCGCGCCTCCGTCAACGATCTGGAGACCCAACTCGCTGTACTCGCAACGGGTCCTGGGTCGCTCCAGCAACGGCTGATCTCCCGTTTGGGCCGGGCCACCTGGCTCGGCGACCACGAAGAGTCGATACCCGTGATCATGGACGACCCACTCTTGACCATCCCCGTCGCCGAGCGGATGGACCTGCTGGACCTGCTCGTCCGCCTGTCCAAACACACCCAAGTGATCATGCTCACCGCGGACCCGGTGGTGAGCCGGTGGGCCCGCGACCGATCCCTCAACGAGCCCGTAGTTCTCTTTGAGACCGAGGCCGAGATCCACGCCCCCATCGGCGTGTACTGAGTGGTCGGGTTGCCCCCCCAGCCCGGCCACTCACCCTTAATCGATGCGGCGGAGCTCAGCTCGATAACGATGGCCACGGTCCACGTACGATTGCATGCCGAGGCTGATCATTTCTCGGGTCACCATGTCCGGCCGAATCTTGGCGGGGATCCCGAGAGCCATGGCCCCCGACGGAACCACCGTGCCACCAGACACCACTGCCCCGGCGCCCACCAGCGCACCGGACTCCACCACCGCTCGATGCAACACAATCGACCCCGAACCGACCAACGCACCATCGTGGATAATGCACCCCTCGAGGTGGGCCATGTGCCCCACAACACACTCATCGCCAACAATGGTCGGCTGGAACGGTGTGGTGTGGACAATCGCACCGTCCTGAATGGAGGTGCGGGCGCCGATCACAATCTCTCCGTCGTCGCCCCGCAAGACGGCCCCCGGCCAGATGCTCGATTCCGCGCCAATCTTGACGGATCCGATCACCACCGCCTCCGGTGAAATGTAGGCAGTCGGGTGGATCTCAGGTACTTGGTGTCCCAATGCGTAGACAGGCATCCCTCGACGGTATCCGCCCACCAACGGCCCGGAGATCGATCGAACGCCCATCGGCCGTAGCCTCGTCCCGTGCCAGACGAGACCAAGACCGACACCGCGCCTACCGCCCCGCCCCGCCCGACGACACGACCGGAGAGCCGGACCCACCACGGCGACACGGTGATCGACCCCTACGCGTGGCTCCGCAACGCAGACCACCCCGAGACCAAACCGCACCTGGAAGCGGAAAACGCGTGGACCGAGGCGGTCAGCGCTCCGCTGGCCGATTTGCGGGAGGAACTCTTCCAGGAGATCAAGCGCCGCACGCAGGAGACGGACCTCTCGGTGCCGGTCCGCGATGGCGCTTGGTGGTATCACCAGCGCACCGAAGAAGGCTGCTCCTACGCCATTCATTGCCGCCGAGCCGATGACGGCACTGGCACCGCGTGGGTGGCCGGCGAAGGCACCGAGCAGGTGATCCTCGATCCCAACGAGCTCACCGAGGAGGGCGAGTACCTCGGGCTTGGCGTCCTGGACGTGAGCCCAGATGGAAACTGGCTGGCCTACGCGGTGGACCGCGAGGGCGACGAGCGTCACGACCTGCGCTTCCGAGATCTCCGCACCGGAGTGGAAGTCACCGAAACCGTGACCGAGGTGGCCTACGGGTTCGCCTGGGCGGCGGACTCCACAACCTGCTGGTACACGCTCCAGGACGAAGCCTCCCGACCCAACCGGATCCTCCGTCACCTCGTGGACACGGACCCCACGGCCGACGTCGAGATCTTCCGGGAGGACGACGAGCGATTTCACCTCGGAGTCGGCCCCTCGCGCTCCGGACTGGTGGTGGTGATCAGTGCAGGTAGCGCGATTACGAGCGAAAGCTGGCTGCTCGACGCAACCAACCCAACGGCCGACCCACAGCTAGTGGCCGCCCGCGAACAAGGAGTTGAGTACTCGGTCGCTCACCACCACACCGGCCTCCTTGTGGTCTCCAACCACGACGGAGCAGAGGACTTCGCCCTGTGGCGAGCGGGCCTTGTCGGCACCACCGTCGCCCCCCGCCGCGAGTGGGAAATCCTCCTCGCGCACCAGGCGGGGACACGCGTCGCGGGGGTAGAGGCCTTTGCGAAGCACGCCATCGTTCACGGCCGGGCCGACGGGCTCACCGCCCTCTGGCTCCTCGACCCAGCCACCGGCCACACCCGCCGCTTCGAAACAGACGAAGCCGTTGGCACCATTGGACCCGGCGCCAACGCTACCTACGACACCAACGTGTACCGCTTCAGTTACTCGTCCATGGCCACGCCACCTTCAGTGATCGACGAAAACCTGGCCACCGGGAAGCGCACTGTTCGCAAGCAGCTCCCGGTGCTCGACGGATTCGACGCGGCCAACTACACAACGGCCCAGGAATGGGCCACCGCGGCCGACGGCACCGCCGTCCCCATCTCGCTGGTGTGGCGACCTGACGCCGTCGCAGAAGGCCCAGCCCCACTCCTCCTCTACGGGTATGGCGCCTATGAGGCCAGCATGGACCCCTGGTTCTCGATCGCCCGCCTGTCGTTGCTCGATCGCGGCATCGTGTTCGGCATCGCCCACGTGCGTGGCGGTGGGGAACTCGGTCGAGGCTGGTACGAGGACGGCAAGTTCGCGGCCAAGGAACACACCTTCACCGACTTCGTTGCCTGCGCCCAGCACCTGGTGGACACCGGCCGCACCGCCCCCGACCGCATCGCCGCGCGGGGCGGTAGCGCCGGCGGCCTCCTCATGGGCGCCATCACGAACCTGGCCCCCGAACTGTTTCGGGCGGTCGTGGCCGAGGTGCCCTTCGTGGACCCACTCACCACCATGCTTGACCCCTCGCTCCCGCTCACGGTGATCGAATGGGAGGAATGGGGAGACCCGCTCCACAACGCAGACGCCTACGGCTGGCTCAAGGCCTACAGCCCCTACGAAAACGTCACCAACACCGCCACCTACCCAGCAGTGCTCGCCACTGCTGGGCTGAACGACCCCCGCGTGGGCTTTCACGAGCCCGCCAAGTGGGTAGCCCGGCTGCGCGACAACGGCCATGGCCTCGGTTCAGTCGATGGCGAACGGCCCGTGCTGTTCAAGGTAGAACTCGGTGCTGGCCATGGCGGCCCTACCGGCCGCTACGACGCTTGGCGTGACGAAGCTTTCGTCCTTGCCTTCACCATCGATGCCATTACTCAGAGCCCGTAGCCACCACGGAAAAACACCAGCGGGCCATCTTCACGAGCCACCTGCAGATCATGGACGTGGCCGACGGCAATATCGTGGTCGCCCGCTTCGTGGACCGCGCTCAGCTCGCAGTCCACCCACGCCAACGCGCCGGCGATTCGCGGTGAGCCCAAGGGCGAATGATCCCAGCCGATGCCTGCGAACTTGTCCGCTTCCTTCGACGCGAACACGCGGGACACATCTTCTTGATCCTCGGCGAGGATGTTGACGCAGAACTTGCCGGCATGTCGAAGCTTGGGCCAGGTGGACGACCCCTTGGCGGCGCAGAAGCCCACCAGTGGTGGATCGAGCGAGATGGAGAAGAACGACCCGATCGCCATACCCACCGCCCGATCCTCGTGGAACGCGGCCACCACACAGACGCCCGTTGGGAAGTGGCCGAGGACCTGGCGGTAGCGGGCACTGTCAAACGCGGCTTCGGTCATGGGCTGGTACTCCTCGGCTGACCAGGCGGGTGCCTGACGGTTCGACAGGCTAGGCCGACGAGGCAGAAACGGGAGACAAGCTCATGGTGACGCCCTCAGCCGCGGCGATCACCTCGACCACCGACGTACCGCGGGCGAAGGCCCGGGCCTCGGCCTGCAAGCGATCCACGATCGCATCGGTGTGGGAGGGATCGTGGTGGAACAGGGCAAGCCGCTTGGCCCCAGCCTCGGCCGCTACCCGGACGGCATATTCGATCGTGCAATGACCCCAATCCGACTTGGCCGCAAATTCGTGGGGCTCGTACTGGGCGTCATGAATCACGAGGTCCGCATCCCGGCAGAGTTCCAGGACGCCCGGGGCGATGGATTGGCCATCGGCCGACTGCTGGTGGTCACTTACGTAAGCGATCGCCAAGCCATCGATCTCAACCCGGTAACCATTGGTTGCCCCCGTGTGGGGTACGTCTCGGGCCAGAATGTGCGCACGCCCCCAGTCGAAATCAGCGTTGACGACATCGACGAACTCAATGTCGCCCATCAGTTCGCCGGGCCGTACCGGGAAGAACGGCGGCCGCATGAACTCGCCAAACGCCTGACCCAACGTACCCTCGTCACTGCGACCACAGACCTTGAGCGATGATCCTTCTCGATGAATCGGGACGAAGAAGGGAAGGCCCTGAACGTGGTCCCAATGCAGATGGGTAACGAGCGCCAGACCGCGAAACGGAGCATCGGCCGAGATGGTGTCACCCCAGAACCGAAGGCCGGTACCAAGGTCAAAAACGATGGGGTCCAAGCCTGGTGCCTCCACGCTCACGCAAGCGGTGTTGCCGCCGTATCGCTTGTTGGCGTCGCAAGGACACGGGGTCGACCCACGGACGCCCCAAAACGTGATGTTCACCATGTCGTCAGCTCCCGGTGACCCCTGATACATGCGCACCGTAGCCAAGGATTCACCAAGAGACATCAGCTGTGACCGATAGCACCCACACAGGTGACCCGTTAGCGTCCTCTTCCATGACCATCACCGAAGGACAGGTGGAGGCCAACGGCCTCACGTTCAGCTACCTCGCGGCCGGGGAGGGGCCCTTGGCCCTCTGCCTCCACGGCTTTCCCGACTCCGCTTGGGGTTGGCGACACCTCCTACCCGAACTGGCCAATGCTGGCTTCCGGGCCGTTGCCCCCTTCCTCCGCGGCTACGCACCAACGGAGATACCAGCCGATGGCTTGTACCAATCCGGTGCCATCGCCAGTGACGCCATCGCCCTGCACGAAGCTCTCGGCGGAGACGGGGATGCCGTCATCATCGGCCACGACTGGGGTGCCCTCGCCACCTACGGCGCCGCCGCCCATGCCCCGGAGCGCTGGAAGCGAGTCGTTGTCGCCGCCGTCCCGCCACCGGCCACCGTCGCCAACGCTTTTTTCTCGTATGACCAACTGCAGCGGTCCTGGTACATGTTCTTCTTCCAATCCGCGCTGGCCGAGATGGCCGTACCCATGAACGACCTCGAGTTCATCGATCGCCTCTGGGCCGATTGGTCGCCCGGCTACGCCGACGCCTCAGAGGATCTCGCCAACGTGAAGAACTGCCTGCGAGACCCCGCCAACCTCACCGCCGCCCTCGGCTATTACCGCGCCACCCTCGGCGCCGGCGCCCGCTCACCGGAATATGACGCCGTCGAGGCCGCCGGGTCCGCACCGCTCACCCAGCCCACCCTCTACCTACACGGGGCAACCGACGGTTGCATGGGCGCCGAACTCATCGATGACACGGTCCTGGCGTCGCTCCCCCACCCGGACTCCCGAGTAGAGATCGTCGCCGACGCCGGCCATTTCCTCCAGCTCGAACAACCCAAAACCGTCAACCAACTCATAACCACCTTCCTAACCCTCACCTGACCCCACCCAGGACCCCACCCAGGAAGATGTCGCAGTCAAGCCCCGCATTTCGCCCTAACTGCGACAACTTCGGTTGTTTGGGCGCTGACAGGTTGGGTGGCTAACCGGCTAGGTGGGTAAGTGGTGGGTTCCGTCTTTGGTTCCTTCGGCTAGGCCGTCGGCTACGAGGGTCGCCGCTACTCGGTGGGCTCTTGGCTCGTCGTCAGGCCAGCCCATGGCTGCGGCAAGCCGGCTGGCGGGGACCGGACCCGACCGAAGGGCGTCGACCAAGCGGCCGCGGCCCTGGCGATCGGAGCCCTCGAAGCGGGACTGCGGACCGGACACTCCCGCCGATCCGACCGCCGGGTCAGGCATCGGGTTCCCGGCCCGACGCCACGCGCACCCGAAAGCGACGGGGCATTCCCCACACGCGGGGCGACGGGCCTGACACAGCGTTGCCCCGAGGTCGAGCATGGCCTGATTCCACGCCCACCCGCGCCCAGCAGGCACGGCACGATCAGCGGCGTCCTGGGCCTCCGCTCGCGCCAGAGGTCGTCCGGCCCAACGGGCCAACACTCGGGCGGCATTGGTGTCGAGCACCCCGATGTCGTCACGTTCGTGGGCGAAGGCCAGCACCGCCCGAGCGGTGTACGGCCCAACTCCGGGTAGGGCCATGAGGCCAGCCAGGTCATCGGGCAGCACGCCGCCGTGTTCCGCCACGACGGTGCATGCGCAACGGTGGAGGTTGACGGCACGGCGGTTATACCCGAGGCCCGCCCAGGCGGTCACAATGTCGCCGACCGGAACCGCCGCGCAGGCTGCCGGAGTCGGCCAGCGGCCCACGAAGGCCTCATATCGCAGTAGCACTCGGGACACCTGCGTCTGTTGCAGCATCAGCTCCGACACCAGGACGCGCCAGGGGTCCCGGGTGCGCCGCCACGGCAGATCTCGCCGCTGCGCATCGAACCAGCCGAGGAGCCCGGCTGGCGTCAACTCTCCCAGACGTCGGCCTCGAGGTAGGGGCGCTCGCGACCGGGAGCGTCCTCGTTTGTCCAGACCATGACCTTGCGCCTGAAGTAGCAGACCTCTTCGCCACGCTGGTTGATGCCTTTGGTCTCCACCGAGACGATCCCGCGATCGCCCTTGGAGGTGAGCTTCTTGTCCAGCACCTTGGTTTCGGCGTAGATCGTGTCGCCGTGGAAGGTGGGCTTGGAGTGCTTCAGCGTCTCCACCTCCAGATTGGCAATGGCTGCGCCGGACACGTCCGGCACGCTCATGCCCAGCACGAGTGAGTACACCAGGTTGCCAACGACAACGTTGCGACCCTGCGGCGAACGCTCCGCAAACCAGTCGTTGGTGTGGAGCGGGTGGTGGTTCATGGTGATCATGCAGAAAAGATGATCGTCGGCCTCGGTGATGGTCTTCCCGGGCCAGTGCCGGTAGACGTCGCCCACTTCGAAGTCTTCGAAGTTGCGGCCAAACGGTCGTTCGTGTGTAGTCACCGGTTTCACCTCGGGTCGATTTACGGGCGGCGGACCGGACCGTAGCGCCTGGCCCCAGCCTCGCCATGACCGACCCGTCGATGTGAGCGGATCCTGGACCCCTCGGTACCATCACGTCCATGACCGCACCGGATCTCGCCTCTGCCGCTTCCGTCATCGACCTGGCCTCGCAGGTTGTGGACGCTGGCATCGCCAAGCTGGCCGCCGCCAGCTCGATCGATGACCACCAAGTTCTGGCCTACGAGGTAGCCCACGCCGCCTCGGCCATCGCCACCGCCAAGGGTCTGTTGGACTATGGCGGCAAGGGTGACATCGAAGGCCGCATCACCTGCGCCTTTGTGGCCGACGCCGTGGCTGACCTAGCCGGCAAGGTGTTCGGACAGGAAGCAACCTGGGGAACCGAACCCGGCGCATTCGACGGCGCACGCGAGTTCATCGGCACCTACAAGGCGGCCGAATTTCTGGCTGCGATCAACGAAGACGGACCCCGCCACCTCGACGGAGATTTCGAGATGGTGCAGGACACCTTCCGGCGGTTCGCGGACCAGAAGCTCTCTCCCATCGCCGAACACATCCATCGCGAAAACGGTGATATCCCGGAGGAAATCATTGAGGGCCTAGCCGAAATGGGGGCCTTCGGCCTGTCCATCCCGGCCGAGTACGGCGGCTACGGAGAGGGCGGAGAAGGGGAATACATCGGCATGGTGGTAGCCACCGAGGAGCTCTCGCGCGGCTCGCTCGGCGCCGGCGGTTCACTCATCACGCGGCCAGAAATCCTTGCTCGGGCGCTCATCGCCGGCGGCACCGAAGAGCAGAAGCTGGAGTGGCTGCCCAAGTTGGCCACCGCAGAGATCATGAACGCCGTCGCGGTCACCGAGCCCGATTACGGCTCCGATGTGGCCGGCGTGAAGGCCACGGCCACCCCCACCAACGGAGGCTGGCTCATCAATGGCGTCAAGACCTGGTGCACCTTCGGCGCCCGGGCCGACGTGCTGTTGCTTCTGGCCCGCACCGATACCGATCGCACCAAGGGCCACCGGGGCCTGTCGCTATTCATTGTGCCCAAAGAGCGAGGCGACGGCCACGGCTTCGAACTCGTTCAGGCGGGCGAGGGGGGCGCGCCCGGCGGCGGCAAAATGGAAGGCCGCCCGATCGACACCATTGGCTACCGGGGCATGCATTCTTACGAGATCGCTCTGGAGGACTGGTTCGTCCCCGCCGAAAACTTGATCGGCATGGATGGCGGTCTGGGCAAGGGCTTCTACTACCAAATGGCTGGCTTCGAGAACGGCCGGCTGCAGACCGCCGCTCGCGCCATCGGCGTCATGCAGGCCGCCTACGAGGCCGCCAAAACCTACGCAGAGGACCGCAAGGTGTTCGGCTCGCCCATCGGCGACTACCAACTCACAAAAGCCAAGCTCGGCCGCATGGCCGTCATCATTCAGGCCAGCCGCCAGTTCTCCTACGTCGTCTCCAAGCTCATGGCCAAGGGCGAGGGCACGGCTGAGGCCTCCATGATCAAGGCCTACGTCTGCAAGGCGGCCGAGTGGGTCACTCGGGAGGCCATGCAGATCCACGGCGGCATGGGCTACGCCGAGGAATACGACGTGAGCCGCTACTTCGTAGATGCCCGCGTCCTCAGCATCTTTGAAGGCGCCGACGAAACCCTGTGCCTGAAGGTCATCGTTCGCAAGCTCATCGCCGACGCCTGACCGAAGTAGTCGCACTTAGGCACAAGAAGAGCTCATAGCTGCGACAACTTCGAGGAATTTCCGGCGTCAGAGCAGGTGCCAGGGCTGGTCGTTGTGGTCGACGAGGGAGGCGACGCGACGGGCCGCCTCCGTGGCCAGTTCGGGTGATTGGTGACGGACGCCGACAGCCCAGGCCGTCACCCACAACTCGTACACTGCGACACAGGCGGCAAAGCCGTCCCACGTGCGTGGGTCCCGGCCGAGAGCTCCGAGAAACACATCGAGCGCGGACGGGTGGGCGCCATAGCGCTCGACGGCCACCACTGCGGGCGCGGCATCGTAGGAGGGTGGCCCCCAGCCGGCCAGCTCCAGGTCGGTGAGGAGTGGACCCGACGCAGTGACCACCACGTTGTCGCGGTGCAGGTCGCCGTGGACGATCGTCACGCCGCCAGGATCACCGTCGGCCGCCGCCGCCCAGGCGGGACCGAGGCCGTGGGCGAGGCGTCGGATGGCATCGGCCTGGTCGTCACCGACCGGCAAGTGCTCGACGACTCGGCGGACCGCGGTCAGCGGATCGAACCGCGGTACCTCGTGGGCCGGTCCCCCGGCGGTCCGTTCGGCCAGTATTCGGGCCAAAGCGCCCAGCTCGACGGGACCGGCCGGACCGGTGGACGCGGACCACGACCATGCGGTGACCACCGAGCCCTCGATGATCCATGGTTGGCCGCCGGGGGTCACCAGCGCAGTGACAGGCACGGCTGCGTCGGTCAGCGCCACCGCCACCGCAACCTCGCGAGCGGCAACGGGTTCCTCCGAACGCGGCCGCACCCGCACCACCACACCGCCGCGTCGGGCCAAAAGCGACAGCCCGTCACGCACCACAATCAGTTCGCCCGCCCCCGCCCCCGCCCGATCAAGCGCCAGGCTGGCCACGTCCCACCGCGGATCGCTCGGCCACTCCATCGGTTGCACCATACCGACCGGCGAGCGACAGTAGGTCAGTCAGGGCACCTCAGGACTCTGCTCGCTCGTCCGAGGAGCGGGCGGTCTCATTGAAGACGCCCTGAGCCATGAGCGACGTCTCGGTGAGTGCCCTGGCCCGGTACAGCTCGGCCCGGAGGTGCCAGAGGCCCGGATCCTGACCGGCCTGAGCCGCCAACTCCACGAGCTGGCACGCCATCCGGTGGTCGCCAGCGGCGGATAGCTCTTGGGCCCGCGCCGCCAGCCGCCCCGGCCCGCCCGCCAGGTCCGCCAACTCGGTGGCCAGAGCCGCGGCTGGGGGCGGCTTGAGCTGCGCCGGGTCGCCATCCCACCAGCCGCCGTACAGGCGCCAAATGTTGCGGACCACGAATTCGGGCTCGTCGTAAATCGGGCGGAGCCATGGTCGACGCAGGAGGTCGTCCTCCACCCGAACGGAGTGGACGATTTCGTCCAGCGTCGCTCCGCCGTTCATGCCCGCAACCACGTCGGCCACCAGTCGTTCCAACGCGGTGGCCAGATCTCCCAACACGGTGGCCACCCGCTCTTTTCCGGCGACAGGAAGACCGTGGGCAGGAAGGAGCAACTCGGGTTCCAACGTGAGCATCTCGCGGAGGGCCGCGGACCATTCCAACGGGTAGCGCTGGACCTTTTGGGGGTTGCCGGCGTTGGGGAACACCCAGGCGACAAAGTCGCCCACCGCCACCGCCTTGTGCGACGGGATCCAGGCCCACGTGTGGTCGTCGGTTTCGCCGTGGGCGTGGTGAAGCTCAAGGTCTAAGCCGCCGACTGACAGGTCCAGCTCGTCGCGATAGGTCTCGGTGCAGGCCAGCGTGTTGCCGGGCAAAAAGGTGGCCTTACGGCCATCGCGGCCGCCCCCGCCTCCGAAGCCGGGGCCGAATTGCCGGGCGTTGATGGCCAGGTTCCAACCGTCAGTGAAGCGGTATCGATCGAACCGGGCCTCCACCTTCTCGTGGCCGATCACCCGGGGGGCCGCATGGCCACGCTCCTGACCGTCGGCCAGCAACGCTCCGCTGCCACCCACATGGTCGACGTGGCCGTGGGTATAGACGAGCGTGTGGATGCGATCATCGGCCCAGGCCCGCAGCGAGGCGGTTACCCCCTTACCAGTGAAGACACTGGATGCATCGAAGAGTACCAAGCCTTCGTCGGTCCGGAAGGCCACAACATGCGAGAACGACTCAACCACGGCCAAGCCATCGCCCACCTCGGAAAGCTCGTTGGTGACGCGATTGGTCGGCCCCTCCGGAGCCCCCGGAGGCGGGCCGCCAGGCATGGACCACGCATCAACGATGGCCGCGGAGTGGTCAAGCAGTTCTGAGCTGATCCCCATCCCGCCAGCATGCCGGATGCCACCCAGAAATACCTGACTAAGGCTCAGCTGATGGGCGGGAGGCTCTGCTGCTCGTCGAGCATGCCGGACATCACGGAGCGGATGAACTCGTCGGCCTCGTCGGTCATGCCGCCGGCCACGCCGCCGTAAATAGCACCGGATGCTGCTCGGGCGTGGCCCTTGGTCTTGGCGTAGTCCACGGCGGCGGCCAAGTCGGAGGCGAATGCCTCCACGACACCGTCTTGGGTCTGCGGGCGGGTGACCGCCATGTGCAGGCCATTGGGGTACTGCTGGCCGTTGAAGCGCCAGCCCTTGGGCCGCATGAAATCGTTGACGTGATAAATGTCGAACTCGTCGCTGGTGAAGCTGAAGAGGAACGACGGTGTGCCCACGAGCTTGAGCTCCGGATGCGACCGAACCGCATCTTGCATGGCAAGCGAGGTCTCAAAGATCTTCTGGGCGTAGCCCCGATACCCTTCGCGGCCGAGCTGCACCATGGAGGCCCACGTGGCGGCCAGAAGGCCACCGGACCGGGAGCCGTCCATCCCGGGCGAGCAGTACTTGCCGCCGGTCCACTCCGTCAAGAAGAAGTACTGGGCGTTTCGCCACGCCTTGTCCCGGAACAGAACGGTGGAGGTGCCCTTGAAGGCGTAGCCGTACTTGTGGGTGTCGGCCGAGATGCTCGTTACGCCGGGGAGACGGAAGTCGAACACCGGGATGGCAAACCCAAGTTCCTCACCAAACGGGAGAATGAACCCGCCGAGGCAGCCGTCCACGTGAAGCGGCAGGCCAGTCTCGAGGGCAAGATCCGACAGCTCCTTGATGGGGTCGATGGTGCCGTACCCGTAGTTGCAGGCAGAGCCCATGAACCCAATGGTCTGGTCGTCGATGTTGTCGCGAATCCACTGGACGTCGACCAGGGTGGTGACCGGATCCACTGGGGCCTGGCGGAGCTCGATGCCAAAGAGGTGACACGCCTTATCGAAGGCGGGGTGGCCGGTTTCGGGCTTGATGAAGTTGGGCCGGGTGACCCCACGATCCTGGCGGGCCCGCTCCCGAAAGGCGAGTACTGCGTGACAGATGCTGCCGGTCCCTCCACTGGTGACGAGGCCCACAGGCTCACCATCGGTCACCGCGTCGGCATGGAAAAGATCGAGGGCCATGGCGATGACCTCGCCCTCGTAACGGGTTGCGCTGGGGCAGATGTCTCGCTGAAGAATGTTGACGTGGGCGTACAGGCCAAACACGTCGTTCATAAACGAGTAGTGGTCGTGGTCGCCGCAATACATGGTCCCCGAGACCTTGCCGCCTTCCCAGGAGACATCCTCCTCGACAGCCAGCGAGCGCATTTCGGCCAGCACCTCTTCTCGAGGGCGGCCCTTCTCGGGAAGGGTCCGGTTGACCGGGAAACGGTCCTGGTAGGGATACGCAGCCATAAGGTC
Organism: Aquihabitans sp.; assembly: GCA_025353965.1. Classification (GTDB taxonomy): domain Bacteria; phylum Actinomycetota; class Acidimicrobiia; order Acidimicrobiales; family Iamiaceae; genus Aquihabitans. Next base: position 800 of record JANXNS010000034.1, on the reverse strand, counting down.
GCCATGCTTTCCGACCCGAAGGCCCTTGAACCGAGTGATTACTCGGACAACGACGTTAGGGCAGAAGGTCCGAGGGCACGAACTGCTCCGTGAGCAGACGCTCGAAACGGTCGGGGTCGCCCGCTACGAAGCCGCGGCAGAGCGGTAAGCCTTCGACGTAGCAGAAGATGTAGGCCCGCCACGTGGGGTGAGTGAGGAAACTGATCGACTTCACCGCTCGCTCATGACTGAGCAAACCCCAGCGTTCAAGCTCCTCCACCGCTTCATCCTCGGGCCGCTGGCGATCGTGGAGCAGCAGTGCCGCATTGCCCCGAACCGCCGACAAGGCCTCCCCCGCCGAGGACACCGCGGCTACCACCTCCGCGTCGTAGCGAATGCCCAGGGGGTGCAGAAGGTCCGCCAGGATCGGCTCGTTGTCCGGACCCAGCAGGGCCTCCAATGCCAGGTCCGCCAAACCCTCAGCCAGCAGACACTGCGGCGTTCCCACTAGGAAGATGGCTTCCTCCAACTGCTGGCGCTGACGCACCAAGCCCACTTCTTTACGACAGTGCTCGGTGTGGTGACCGGGGTAGGCCTCGTGGGCAATCAGATGGCCAATAACGGTGGACGACACCGGAAGGTCGGTGTTGATCGCCACTCGACTCTGCAGCCCACCCTCGTAATAGTTGAACCCCGACCACGGCTGGTCGGACACCAGTTCAAAGGCCACGTGCTCACCCTCGGGCAGGCCAAAGGCCGCCTGGGTCCGCTCCCGGAATGCCTCGGCCAAGGTGTGGACCGCGGCGGTGAGTTGGTCCGCC
>JANXNS010000257.1 GCA_025353965.1 Aquihabitans sp. | reverse complement strand
AACTTGGCCGGGCCCGGGTTTTCTATTCTTCGTTCTCGGTCGTCGAAATGGATGCTCGAGAAGTTGAAGCGAGAAGGGGTGCCCGTCGTTGCCATCCACGGGGACCGAGATATTGTCGTACCGCTCTCCACCGCCCGCAGCGCCGCCAAGCTTTCTGGCGGCATGGTGGTCGTGGTGGAAGGGGGAACGCACTCGTGGCTCCTCAAGGACCCCGAGACGTTGCCGGCGATTTTGCGCCAGATGTTCGATCATCCCGACAGCGTGACGGCCCGGAACCGCGATTTCGCCAAGTTGGGGTTGGCCCCGGATGCGTCGATCGACGAGATCGAAGCCGCCTTCTATGACGAAGATGCCCCCGTTCTGGCCCTCACGCCAGCCCTTGACGTGGAGGCGATTCGGCCCGGCCCTCGCAAGCCTCGGTACCGGTGGCATGTCGACCGACCTCGCTGACCGGTACGAAACTGAGCGGTCGGGTTTCACCCGAATGCGGGTTCGCCGGTAGGGTTGGCGACTGTGCTCACTTCCGGGTACAACCGCTCGTGACCAGGCAGCGCTGAGCTGCGGGCCCCCGAGCCGGGTCAGAAACCCAAAGAGGAAACACATCTTGTCAGAGATTATTGATCGCCAGAAGCCCACCGTCATCTCGGAGCACCGTCTCCATGAGTCAGATACGGGTTCTCCTGAGGTGCAGATTGCCCTTCTCACGAAGCGCATCAACCACCTCAACGACCATCTCAAGATGCACAAAAAAGATCACCACAGCCGGCGTGGCCTGCTGATGTTGGTCGGCCGTCGCCGCAACCTGCTGGACTACGTCAAGAACAACGACGTGGAGCGGTACCGCACGATCATCGCCACTCACGGCCTTCGCCGCTGAGGTTTATGCTCTGACACGAGCGGCCCTTCGGGGCCGCTCGTGGCCTTTTCCCGCAGCCTCGCTGCGGGCCGCAAAGCAATACCCGTACTACCAAAACAAAACCAACACCGGCGGCCCTACCCACGCCAGTTGTCAGTCGCCGATCGCTCGTCCCATCTCGGGGCCGGGAGGTCACCGACTGGGAACTGGCTCACCGGGGCTGCCTTCACCGGAGCATCGTGCTCCAGAGGAGACACCATGGCTGAAGCCATCACTGTGTCAGGTCCCATTTCCGGGACCGACAAAACCATCACCCTTTCCACCGGCATCTATGCCCCGCAGTCTCAGGGTGCCGTCGTGGCCAAACTGGGCAACACCCAGGTCCTGGCCACCGCCAACGGCGCCAAAGAGGTCCGCGAGGGAACCGACTTCTTCCCCCTCACGATCGACGTGGAGGAGAAGGCCTACGCCGCCGGCAAGATTCCCGGCTCGTTCTTCCGTAAAGAAGGGCGTCCATCAGACAACGCAGTTTTGGTCTGCCGCTTGATCGACCGGCCATTGCGCCCATCGTTCCCCAAGGGCTACCGCAACGAGACCCAGGTCGTCATCACCGTTCAGGGTGCCGACCAGGTCAACCCCTACGACGTGGTGGCCATCAATGCTGCGTCGGCCGCACTCATGCTGACTGGGCTCCCCTTCGAGGGCCCGATCGGTGGCGTGCGCCTCGCCTACTCCACCGAAGGCGAGTGGATCCCGTACCCGACCTTCGAAGAGCAGGATGATGCCACCTTCCAGATCGTGATCGCCGGCCGTGAGGTCAACGGTGAGATCGCCATCATGATGGTCGAGGCC
>JANXNS010000261.1 GCA_025353965.1 Aquihabitans sp. | reverse complement strand
TTACGCCGAGGAACGCCTGCAGTGGCTGAACCTCTCGATCGCCGCGGGCACGTCGCAAATCCAGCGCAACATCATCGGTGAGCGGGTGCTCGGCCTGCCCAAGGAGCCAGGTAACGACAAGAACGTGCCGTTCTCGGAGTTGCCCAAGAATGTTTAACGCCGTTCGCCGTTCGGGACCGGGGCTAGCACGGGTGTGAAGCGTCTTGGAGAAATGTGAACAGGCCTGGGTCTCGGGCGATGTGCAGGGCTAGGGGAACAGCCAGCAGCTTGAGTGCCCAGATACAACGCGAGCGGGGCGATCCCGCGCAGTGCCATGGCGGCTCCGGGCGCCGACGGTGCTGCCGTGGCACCATCGGGGGCCAGCCATGTGGGTTGGCCTGATGGAGAGGGCTTCGGCCGTGACGCCAGACCAGACCGATCTTGTGCCCGGCACTGCCGCAGCGCTGGCCAACCTTCATGAAGCGTGGGCTGAACTTTCGGCGCCGGGGGGCTCGTTTGCCACCAACGAGATCGTGGTCCGCGGGGTGCCGATGCGGGTCTTTGCCTCGGCGCCACCGACTATGCGTTCGCTGTGGGAACTGTCGGCAGCCCATGCCGATCGGGACTACGTGGTCTACGAGGATGAGCGCTACACCTACGCCGAGATCCACGCGCAGGTCCGGGCGCTCGCCCACGTGCTGCGTGATCAGCACGATGTCGGGCGAGGCGATCGGGTGGCGTTGGCCATGCGGAACTATCCCGAGTGGGTAGTGGGTTATTGGGCAGTGATCTCGATTGGCGCAGCCGTGGTTGGCATGAACGCGTGGTGGACCACGCCAGAGATGGAGTACGGCCTGGCGGACTCGCGTCCCAAGGTTTTGGTCGCCGACGACGAGCGGATCGGACGGGTCCTGCCCGTTCTTGACGGCCTCCGCGAGGTTGCGCCCCTGCACCTGATCTCGGTGCGTTCTGATCGGGCGCTCCCGGCCGACGCGTCGCGTTGGACCGATGTTGTGGTGGGCGATCGGGCCCCGGCCGCCTTGCCCGAGGCAGACGTAGACCCGGACGACGACGCAACGATCTTCTATACGTCGGGCACTACCGGCTTCCCAAAGGGTGCCCAACTCACCCATCGCGGTTCGGTCCACAACATTTTTCACCTGATGTTCTGGACCGCGGTAACGGGTTTGGCGGCGGCCAAGGATGCAGCCGATGCGATCGCGGCCGGCGGTTCGCCCCCGGCTCCGCGTCCAGCCCCACCCGCCCAACTCGTTTTCATGGCCCCGACGCCGCTGTTCCATGTGACCGCATGCAACTGCCTGCTTCATCCGTGCACTTTGGCGGGCGGCCGCATTGTGCTCACCCGTAAATGGGATCCGGGCCGAGCGCTGGAGCTGATCGAGCGGGAGGGCGTCACCAACTTCTCAGGTGTGCCCACCATGAGCCGGGAGATGCTGTCTCATCCTGATTGGGAGAAGCGCGATACGTCCACGCTGGCGTCCATGGCTGGCGGCGGTGCGCCGGTGCAGCCTGATTTGGTCGAGAAGATCGATAGGTCGCTGCGGGGCGGTTCCCCGTCCACCGGCTACGGCCTCACCGAAACGTCGGGCATCGTCACGGCCAACGCGGCCCGCTATTACCTAGCCAAGCCGTCGTCGTGCGGGCCGGTGGTGGCCACGCTGGATGCCAAGTTGATCGATGAGATGGGCGCAGATCTCGTGCCTGGGCCTCACGTCACCGGGCAATTGTGTGTGCGGGGGCCCGTGGTGATCAAGGGCTACCTGAACCGGCCGGAGGCGACGGCGGAAGCCATACAGGACGGGTGGTTCAGCACGGGCGATATCGCCCGGATCGATGAGGACGGCTTCGTGTTCATCGTCGATCGGGCCAAGGACATGGTGTTGCGCGGTGGCGAGAATGTGTACTGCTCCGAGGTGGAAGCCGCCATCCAG
>JANXNS010000243.1 GCA_025353965.1 Aquihabitans sp. | reverse complement strand
CTTGCCCAGACGATGCAGCAGCGCTTCGCGGAATCGCTCAGCGTGCGAACCAACGCCATACGCCGGATCGGCTGGCTGTTCGGCGGCGCCTATGGATGCGATGCGAGGCGGGGGGCCCGGTATGGGCCGCCCGCCTCCCTCACCGCCGTCCGCCAGCCGGCGGTGCCGTTGGATCCCGCCGGTGATCCAGTCGGAGACCGGTTGTCACGCGTTCGATAGGTTCCATAGGATGTCGTTCCAGGTGCCAGGTTTGATGAAGCGGCGCGACTGGTAGCCGGTGTTATACGAACCGGGCGGGCAGTCCACGAAGGCCGACGCCCACGTGCCGCCGCTTGGCATGGAGCCGAAGCTGACCGAGTAATCGCCGAAGTAACCGGTACCCGATGACAGCTGGCCGCCGCTGTCGAGCCGGATCGTCACCTTCATGGCCGCGAGCGTGCTGCTCACGCCCGACTTGCACCGGGCAGTTCCGTGCACTCGCACGGTCGAGGCGGCCGACGCGGGCTGCGCAACGAGCGCAGTGAGAGGCATTGAGATGGCCACAGCACAGACAAGCATCCGGGCCTTGGTTCCGAACTTGCTGCTGAACATGTCGACCTCCGTTCACCGGGTTGTGATGTGGTCATGGTGCGCTGGTCCAACGCGCGATCGGGCCGCCAACATCGCGCGCCCTATGGTCGTGACCAACGGATACGGGCAAGACAGCGGGTGGGGTCGGCCAGATGAGTAGCAACTGGAAGGACAGGCTTTCGCGGTCTGCGGGCCCACCACCTGGGCACCTCCTCGATCCCGCGCCTTCCACCCAGTTGGCATATCGGCTGGTGGCGCGACTGCGTCAGGTTGCGATTGACCAACCAACGATTGGGGCGGCGAAGGGTTGGGTGGGAATCGGCGCGCTGAGCGATATCCAGGTCTACCGCCATCGTGCGTCGCCTTCGACTCGAGCGACGATCCGAAACCGCATGATCCTGAACTTCGTTGAACAGTCGGCGTGGGCGACGCAGTCAGATGAAAGCCTCGACAGTGTCGTGCTCCTGGGAATGCCCGTCAGCGTCGAAGCCGGGATCCGATTCGGGCCTTGGGCCCTTGGGGTTCCGCTCGCGAACTTCGCGGGGGCCTCGATCGCTCGCTCGCTTGCCGGGATGCGGACCCCCGCCTTTCCCTTCGTGTTCCAAGCCTTGGGCACCGGGACTGGATGGGCTCTGTTCAGCTACGACGCGTACCGAATCCAGCGCCTTCGGGCCGTGCAGGCCGCAGCGGTGGCAGCGGACCACCGTCGATGTTCCATCGCCGGTTCGCAAGGGGTGGCGATGGGCTTGGACAACGTGGTCGATTTGGTGGCGCGCACGGCGCCCTTGCTGACCCTCCCAGGCGAACGGCCCCATCTGAGCCCGATTCATGTGTGGAAGGCCCAATTGGCTGCCGCGGCTCGCGGCGAGGCCGCGTATCTGGGTGATGCACTGCGGCGCTGGGAACAGGGCCACAACACCACCAGCCCGATCCTCGCCCACGACGTGCAGGTATTCACCGAGGACGGTGACATGTTGCTGATCCTCCCCGCACAGGAAGCCGAACTAGTCGGCCAACTCGACGCATTGAAGCTTCGCGGCTCCGTCACCGTCTCAGCTGCGGAATCCGCGGCCCACCATCCCGGCCGGGCAGTGAACCTGCGGGTGACAGGAAATGGCGGGACGGCACGGGTTGCCCTCACCGCAGTCGAAGGTACTCAACTGGTCCAGACACTGAATCCGGCCCCATTTGCTCCGGCGCTCATGATCGCGTGGCTTGGTCTCCACGCTCATGCCACTGGCGAGAACGTTCCGGTCAATCGCGTGGTCCCCGGGGTCGGCCTCGCTGCGGCGGCCACCGCGTGGACCGTTCGTAACGCAGCACGAGACGACCCCAATACGGCCCGCGATGCCGTGCTGGCTTGCGTGGCAACTGCCCTCGCCCACACGATCGTCGCGACGCCCAACGTGCGGAATGCCGCGACCCGAGACGGTCTGCAGCCTCATCCGTTCACCAGCGCGATCTGGGCTCCGCTGTTTCTGCTTGGGGTCATGGAGGCCCAACTTGCACCTCAGGTCCGCCGACTCGCGTGGTTGGGGTTGGGCGCAACGGCAACTGCGGGGCTCGCCCTGTATCCCCGCCGGATCCAGATTCGCGACGTCCTCCTCGGCCTGCAGCTATCAGCCGTGGCCTCGGTGAGCGTGCGCAACTGGGGCCGGGCGCTACGCGCGCACGCCGGCGATCTACAAACCACGTATGAGGCGGAACAGGACCAGCGGGCAGATGAGGCGTTCCTCGAAGGCGCCGCAGAGGTGCTCCAGGTGGTCGAGTCGGCCGTAGCGGACCTCGAACGACGCCTTCCCGAGGTGTCCGATCGACTGCCGCCAACGATCACCCGCGAGGCCGCCATCCGGCTTCTCGAGCTCCGGGCCCGCCTGAACAACTTGGCACCCAACACGAGCCAAGGACCCTCCGGTTGCCCGCTCGCCTCCGAATGAGGCTCTTGGGTCACAAGGGCGGACGACTGCGAGTCGTCTCGAACTGGCTATCGGGACGATCGGCGTTGGTTTGGCACTCGGGTAGCCCAGTCCAGCAGTTTCGCCAGCTGCGGCCGTCCGGGAACATCCTGGTCGCGATCCGGTGGCGTTCCGTCCGCGTTGACCGCGTGGACCTGAGCAGATGCAGAGGCCTCTTTGCGTTGCCGGTCGAACGCTCGCGGGCGCCGACCCTTGTGTGAGAGCTCGGCCCCAAGCCAGCCGAAAGCGCGGGCGCTTTCGACGAAACGGTTCACTTTGGTTGATTGGCCGATGCCGATCCGAAACAGTTCCTCGGGGTCCTCTGGGGCCGGCACACCTCGGGATTCGAGGTCAGGATTGGCGACGATCGCCCGGATCCGTTCGGCGTCTTGTACCTCGGGCCGGTAGTAGAGGAGGTCTGCGCCCGCTTCACGCATCCGTTGGCGAACAGCACTATCCCAGAAGTGTCCGGTCACCACGATCACTGTCATCTGGTCGCCGGTTCGGGCACGGACCCGCTCAACAACGCTCACCCCCGGGAACTGGTCATCGGACCTGCGATCATCGGCCGCGTCAACGATTGCCACATCTGCCCGCAGCCAGTCGTCGCTGCTCAGGGCTTCCTCATGGGTCAATGCCGCGACCAGTTCCATCTCCGGGTCAGAACCGAAGATGTCTGACAGACCCCACCGGCTCCAGTCATCGTCGTCAATCACCGCCACTAGGCGTTTCGTCGACGGGCGAGAATCCGGTCCGGTCATCGCCCAAGTGTGCTCCACGGGGCGCGCGATGTGCGGCGTCAGATCGCGCAGTCCGATCGGCCAACCATCGTCACGTGACGCGTAGTTCGTGTGTCAATGGCCGAGTTGAAGCCCCCGCTGATGCCCACGGTGCCAAGCCGGTGCCTGCAGGTACATCGTTTTGGTGTTTCGCGGCAGAAACCGCGTAACTCCCATCTGATGTACCTGGGACGGCCCGAGGATTTTGGCCTGAAACCCTTACGAGGTCACGATCTGGAGTGGTGGGCCACCCGGGACTTGAACCCGGAACCAGCGGATTAAAAGTGGGCTACAAGCCGAAGAACCGGTCGGGCTGTGCGGGGATCATCCGGTGATAGAACGATTTTCGTGGGCCTGTGTCGGGTTGGTCGGGTGACGCCGGCGCAGTGCGTGGGATGAAACGTGGGATGACACACGTGGGTGTCCGGTCTGGTGCGCCAGCCGCATGCTGACGCTGTTCAGGGCTGGAATGTCTTGATCCGCCCGAACAAGCGATTCGCGCCTGCCCAGTAGCCGGTGCTGTTGGGGTGGAACGAGTTTTCCAGAGGGGACAGGCCGGCCCCGTTGAGGTACGGAGTTCTCTTTGCTGTATTGCACAGGCCATTGCTGTTGTCTACATACGTGTCGAACTTCTTGCCGCTAGGAGATTTGTAGCCTTCGAACTTGCGGGTCCCGGTTCGCCATTCCACCATGTGGACGTTCGCTAGTAGTCCTCGCGCTCTAAGTCTGGCGTTGGCCCCTACGATCGCCCGGTAAATGACGTCATCAAGTCGGGTGACGAGCGCATTGGCAGCCTGCTGGTCAGGCCATATCAGACCCGAGCATCCGAGCCACACACCTCCTTGTAGAGAGAATGGGATCGGGTAGGTGTTGACATAGAGGTGGCGGCTTGGATTGTATTCTTCCAGCTGAATCTTCTCATACGAGTCAACAAGGTGTGCGTAGAGCGTGTCCCAAGTGATACTGCTTGGGTTCAGTTCCTTCATTTTGTAACTGCAGCCCACGAGAACGCAGGAAAAAATGTAGTTCTTGAAGCCGATATCATTACCCCCGATAGTGAGGGTAACGACATTTGTTCCAGCCTCGACATACGTGGCCTGACCCCCATCCTTGGTCACAGAGTTGGTTGTGGCACCTTGACACGCTCCAAACGAGACTTTGGCCATGTTGTAGAAACTGGGCATCAAATCCTTGGCGGCGCGCGGGCCATAAGCGGACTGGTCTCGATCGCAGGTGTACGGGGTGAAAGGACCTACGCCAGTTCCTGCTGAGAAGGAATCCCCAAGCATCATCATGGAGATTTGCCGCTTGACTGTAGGCCTTATCTTCGCCACGAACACGTCATTCCAGCCTTGCGGTGGTTCGGGTGAACCCGGCAAGGATCCGCTGGTGGAACCGGTGATATAGGCGTTGCCGGCGTGGTCCACAGCAACCCCAGAGCCAACATCGTCGGCTCTGGTCCCAAGTTGATGGACCCACAACCGCGACCCCGATGATTCGTATTTGGCCACAAACACGTCGAAGCCTCCGGCACTCGTTTCGAGTGCACCCGGCAAGGTCTCGCTGGTGTAACCGGTTACGTAAGCGTTACCGGACCCGTCTACAGCAACCCCTTGGCCCATTTCGCCACTCGAATCCCAATTGAAGGTCGCTGGTCCGAGTTGGTGGACCCACAACCGGGTGCCTGACGAGTCATATTTTGCGATAAACGAATTCGTGCTTGCGGTGTTCGTTTCGGGTGAACCTGGCAAGGTCGCTTGGGTGGAACCGGTGATGTACGCGTTGCCACCGCTGTCAACGGCCACCGCGCGGCCCTGGTCCTCGGTGGTTGTTCCGAGTTGATGGACCCACAACTGGGTGCCTGATGAGTCATACTTCGTAATAAATGCGTCGTTGTATCCGGTGTTTGCTTCTGGTGAACCAGGCAACGTCCCGGCCGTGGAGCCGGCAATGTACACGTTGCCGG
>JANXNS010000249.1 GCA_025353965.1 Aquihabitans sp. | reverse complement strand
CAAGCGCGCTGGCCACCTCGGCCCGTTTGGCTTCGGCGTCGCCGCCGTAGTGGGCCAAGGTTGCCCCTTCGATGAAGGTCATCAGATAGGCGTAGAGATGGAACGACTCCTCGGGCGTTCCGATCGACCGATCCACCCCCGCGGTAATGGCGGCCAGGTTCATCATCAGTTGGTGACCGACGGCAACGAGCTCGGCGTGGCCGGACTCCACATACGGCGTGAGGGTGTCCGCAATGATCTGCGGGAACAGGTTTCGCTCGTAGTGCTCATGCGTGTCGCGGCGAAACAACCGGTTCTCGAGCCGCCGCCGGTCCCGATGCTGCGGTCCGTGCAGGTTCACCAGCACGTCGGCCATCACCACATCGCCCGCGTCGTACAAAGCCTGGCGCAGATGCTTGCTCCGAAGGGCGGCGACGGCAGCGGCGCCATCGGTGATGGTCACGATGGGGGTTGGCTCCACGTTCAGTTCTCCTTCGGTTGGATGGCTCGGACGGCGTCGTCCGAGGCACCAAGCGCCCATTGCGCGCTGCGCCGCAACACCAGATCGTGCGACGCCAGGGTGAGCGATTGGGGGCTGTGGCCCAGGGTGTCCACCACCACTCGCCCGTCGCCGTGGGTTCTGGTCCACAAGATGGGCTGGGCGGTGCCCGATCGCTCACACGTCAGGAGCTTCTCCGTGTCTGATCGGGCGGCGAGCGATTCGTAGATCTCGTCGGTAACTGCGAACGAATGGACGGCGTCGGTGATCGGGTGGGCCTGGTGAGTCGGGTCGATGACGGCATCGCCGACGGGCCCATGCGATGACTGCGACCAATCCCAGGAGGCGCCAAGGAGGTCTCCCCACCCCGCCCAATCGTCGAAGCACACGCAGGCCGTGTGGATGGCGAGCAAGCCGCCGCCACTGGCCACGTAAGACGAGATGGCGTCGCGGGTTCTCGCGGCGGCGGTCTCGGCCCAGCGCTCGCGAACGTCGTCGTAGCGAGGGTGCGTCATGGTGAACCGAAGCGTGAAGACGGTGATCAGGTCGGGTCGGTGGTCACGCTCGGACAGCAGGTCCACGAACGCGTCCACGTTGTCGACGATCGAGGTCCCGATCCCATCGCGCTCGAGCGCGGCAGCGGTGGTCTGGGCCAGGCCCGCGAAGTCGTGACTCGGCGGTCCACCAGTGAGGAGCAGGTTCCGGGGCATCAGTCCTGGCCCGACCGGCCCGACTGGCCCGACTGGCCAACACCGTCGACCACTGCTGGCCGCGGCAGGGTGGCCATCACGCTGTCGGTCACCCCTCCGTCCACCACCAGTTCTTGGCCGGTGATGTAGCCGGCATTGGCGGACGCCAGCCAATACACCGCGTCGGCCACATCGGCGGCGGTGCCTAGGCGCCCGAGCGGTACTCGCGCTTCTCGGGCGGCCCGGATTTTGGCGTCGGCGTAGATCGGCGCCGACATGCCGCCATCGATCAAGCCCGGAGCAACCGCGTTGACCCGAATGCCATGCGGCGCCCATTCCTGAGCCATCTGCCGAACGAGAAGGCCGAGCCCCGCCTTACTTGGCCCGTAGGCGCCAGCATGCAAGCCGGGGGCGCGGCCGTTGATAGAGGTGAGGGCGACGATGGACCCGGGACGCCCGGCGGCCACGAGCCGGCCGGCAGCAGCCCGAGCAACGATGAACGTACCGGTGAGGTTCACATCCAGAACCTCGCGCCAGGCGTTTGCGTCGAGATCGAGGAGCGGGCCGAACCGCACAATTCCGGCCGCGCACACCGTCACATCTGGCGGGCCGAAGTCGTCTAGCGCGGCGTCGACCGCTGCCTCGTCGGTAACGGAACCCGCAACGCACCGTGCCCCGAGGTCCGAAGCCACCCGTTGGGCGCCCTCCCCGTTGGCGTCGAGGATCGCGATCCGCGCCGTTGGCTCTTCCGCAGCGAAGCGTCGGGCGATGGCCTCACCTAACCCTGAGCCACCACCCGTGACCAGCACGGCTCGTGGTGCGTGCCCTTCGCTCATGACTGGGTCCGTTCCCAGGTGAGTGGCTCAGCCGACCACATCCCCACCCGCTCGCCGGGCAACGGCGACCGCTCTGGCCACGGCCCACCGAGGTCCACCGGAACGCCGCGGCTGATGACATGGCGCAGGTTCCGTCGATCACCAAGCACCGACACGTCGGTCGACGGATCGCCGTCCACCACCAGGACGTCGGCCCGAAGTCCTTCGGCCAGCACGCCAACCTCGCCGGGCATACGCAACGCCAGGGCACCGTTGGCGGTCGCACAGGAGATGGCCTGCAGCGGTGTGAGGCCCAGTTCCTCCACCAGGAGTTGCATCTCTCGGGCATGCCAATGCCCATAAGGGGTGAGCGAGAAGCCGCTCTCCGAACCGCACAAGATCGGTACCCCAGCATCGAAGGCTTGGCGCATCACCGCCGCGGTGGCCCGAATTTCACCACGGAACATGTCCACCTGATCCGTCGATGAGCCAACCAGGTGACCGTGTCGGCCAGGTTGGCCAAGAAGGTAAACGTTGGACACAGGGCCGCACCGGAGGCGACCACTGCCGCCAACGCGGGTTCGTCCAGAAAGCTGGCGTGGTAGATGAGATCAATCCCGGCCTCCGCCGCCAGGGTGGTGCTCTCCGCCGTTCGACAATGAGCGACCACCGGGGTGTCCAGGGCATGGGCGGTGTCCACCACCGCCCGCAGTTCGTCGGCCGCCCATACCGACAACTCGCCCTTGTGGCCCGGAACGAGGCCGGTGACGTGGATCTTGATCCAGTCCGCCCCGTGCTTGATCTGTTCTCGGGTGACCCGGATCATGTCGTTGCGGTCGGTGACGACCCGGGCGTAGCCGAGAGTGCCGCTATCGGGAATGAGCCGCCCGGCCGTCCCGCCCGCCGCGGTGAGGAGCGCGTTCATGCCGGACTTCATCCGGGGGCCTTTCACTACCCCTGCCTCGATGGCGTCGCGCAGGCTGGGGCCGATGTCGTACATGCAGTCGGGGTCGAGGAAGCCGGTTACCCCGGCGAGCAAGAGCTTGCGGACGTTGAACGCGGCCACAAACGCGCTGGTGCTCTGCGGCCGGTGGAAGAAGAGCTCGTCGTTTGAACGGGGCTCACCGAAGGTGATGTGGCAGTGGGCATCGATGAGGCCGGGCATGACCGTGAGGCCGGTGCAGTCGATCCGTTGGACTGGCGCGGCGTCGGCCCCAGCCTGCGCAACGAGGTGGGGACCGATGGCTTCGATGCGATCATCGCGGAGTAACACATCGGTGTTTGGCATCGGGGGTGTGCCGGAGCCATCGATCACGGTGCCGCCTGCCAGCAGGATGGCTGAGGTAGTGGTCATTTCCCGGCTCCTTCGGACGGCAACCTTGCGGTACCGGCAGGTTCTTGACACCCCTGAGGCCTCAGGGTAAACACTGTTTATCTTACCGGGGGCTGCTGCATGTCGATAACTACGGAACTCGTCGGGCAGGTGGCCAACGGCGCCGATCAGCCCGACCTGCGGGGAAATATGGGTCCGATCAGCCGAGAGCTGGACGTAGCCACCTGTGCGGTGAAGGGCACCATCCCGGCCGGGCTGCGCGGCAGCCTGCTTCGCAACGGCCCAAACCCGCTGTTCGAGCCCATTGGCAAATATCACATGTTCGACGGCGACGGCATGCTCCACGACATTTCCTTTGGCGATGGCGGCGTCTCCTACCGCAACCGGTGGATCCGCTCCCGCGGCTTGCAGGCCGAGCTGAGACAAGGCAGGGCCGTCTACCCCGGCCTTGGCGAAGTCATGAACTTTCCCGATGCCTCGCTCACCGGCGATGCCGGCCCGGTCAAGAACCCCGCCAACACCCACATCATTGGCCACGCTGGCCACATCCTGGCGCTGTGGGAAGGAGGTTTGCCCACCGAGGTCACCCCCGGTTTGGACACCGTGGGGGAGTACAACTTCGACGGACGCCTCAAAGGGGCCATGACGGCGCATCCTCGGATCGACCCCCGCACCGGCGAAATGTTTTTCTTCTCGTACTCGCTGTTCGCTCCCTACCTTCGGTACTACGTGGTGGATGCAACCGGTGCGTTGGTCCACAAGGTGGAGATCGACATCCCCGCCCCAGTGATGATGCACGACTTCATCATCACGGAGAAGCACGCGGTCTTCCTCGATACGCCCATGGTGTTCAACATGGAGAGCCTTGGCGAAGGACCCATGGTCAGTTGGAAGCCAGAGAACGGCACCCGGATCGGGGTCATGCCTCGGATGGGCAGCGCCGCCGACGTGACCTGGTATGAGATTGACCCTGGTCACGTCCAGCACTTCTGGAACGGCTTTGTCGAAGGCGATCGGATTGAGTTCTCCGGGTCGCGTTTCGATGCCCCGAACTTTGGCATCGAAGGCGATGCCCCGCTCGACGAATCCGTGGCCAGCGCCGTCGCCCCGCACCCGGCCCGCTACTGGGTAGACCTCACCGCAGGGACCGCAGGCTGGGAACAGTTCGATGACCTCGGTGGGGACTTCAACCGCATCAACGACAACTACAACGGCGTCCGTGCCCGGTACCTGTACATGTCGGCCTTCGTCACCGAGGGGCGACCGATTGGCGACTTCGATACGGTCGCTCGTTACGACGAGCAGACCGGCGAGCGAGCCACGTGGTTCGCCGGACGCCATGCCCATGTTGGCGAGAGCGTCTTTGCCCCCGACCCCGATGGCACCGCCGAGGACGACGGCTGGCTACTCAACGCCGTCTACGACGACAGAACGGACACAACCGACGTGGTGGTACTGGACGCCCGGGATATCTCGCAGGGTCCGATTGCGTCGGTCGCCATGCCGCAGCGCCTTCCTTTTGGCTTTCACGCCAACTGGTTCCCCGCATGAGCGCCCGCCGCTGTTTCGCTGCCTTGGTGAGTGCGGCCGCCGTGTCGGTCGCCCTCGTTGGTTGTGGGTCCTCCGACTCCACCAGCACCCCCAAGACCACGGTGCCGGCCAAGGTCGACCCAGCCATGAAACGCCTGGCCGGTCGTTATGCCCACTACGACGTGGTGGCCTACGACAGCAAGGGTCTCAAGAACCTGATCATCAGCTACGGCTTCACGGACCTCTCGATCAAGGGCGACAAGCTTTGGGCCCACGAGAGTTTCTGCCACGCAGACCAAGTCACCGATCAGCCCATCGAGACGATCATCTCCGACGTGGCGACCTCGGCCATCAAGCCGGTCAGCATTGCCGTGACCCTCACCACCAAGGATGGCAAGGCTCGCATCCAGCGAGCCGAGACCCCGACCGGGATTGGCATCAAATTCGCCAGCCCGGCCACGGACAAACTGCCGACCGATCCAAACGACCCCCGCATCTTTGATCACGACGGCGACGGCAACCCCGGCATCACCGTTTCCATCAAGTCCGGCGGTGGCCAACTCGGCGAGATCTACATTGCTCGCCGGGAACGTTTCGCCTACGACGTGTCCGAGCAGGCCGACAGGTCGCTGACTGGCGAGGTCACCGATAAGTCCGAACAGCTGATCATTGGCGCAACCAGCAAGGCGTTCGTGTCCAAGGCCGAGTGGACACAATTCCCGGACCTGTCCAAGAGCCCCATCGTGCTCAAGCCCGTTGCGGCCAACTGGGACTGCAAGAAGCTCATGGCCTCGGCCAAGGACCTCTTCCCGTTCAACCCCAAGGTCGACTGGTAGAAGGTCTGCCAGCCCGGCGGTGCCCTCAGGCGGTGCCGTCGGGCGTGAGGTCT
The DNA here is from genome assembly GCA_025353965.1 of Aquihabitans sp. Lineage (GTDB taxonomy): Bacteria > Actinomycetota > Acidimicrobiia > Acidimicrobiales > Iamiaceae > Aquihabitans. Next base: position 713 of record JANXNS010000249.1, on the reverse strand, counting down.
CCCAGGTAGCTGGCCTCAAGGATGTCGGTCTGCGCCGCCAGCTCGGCGGCCGGCCCCTCGTGGACGACCGCTCCTCGGGTGAGGACGACGGCTCGATCGGCGATCGCCAGTACCAGCGGTACGTGTTGTTCGACCACCAAGACACCGGCGCCTGTTTCGTCGGCGATGGTGCGCAGGACGGGCAGAAGACCCTCAACGATGATGGGTGCGAGGCCGAGACTGAGCTCGTCGACCAAGAGCAGTTTGGGGCGGCTGACCACGGCACGGGCCAGCGCAACCATCTGTTGTTCGCCACCGGACAGCAGTCCGACCCGACGGTGCAGCACGGCGTGAAGCGGTGGGAACCAGGCCATGATCTGCGCTTCCGGAACGTGTTCGGTACCGCGGCGGCGCCCGAGCCGGAGATGCTCGGCCACCGTGAGATCGAAGAAGAGGCCGCGATCCTCGGGGACGTGGGCGACACCGCGGCGGGCCAGCTTCCACACGCCGGAGAGCCGGCCGCGCCGCCCAGCGGGAACGGTCTCGCCCAGCACCTCAACGGTTCCGGCCTGGCGGGGAACGATCCCACTGATCGTGAGCAGGGTGGTGGTCTTTCCTTGGGATGGGATAGGACGAATGGATGGATGGAGATGAAATACTATGGCTTGGTGTTGGAACGGATGGGTATGTGCTTGTGGTTTTTGTTTGAATGTAGTGATGTGCAGGTACGTGCA
>JANXNS010000207.1 GCA_025353965.1 Aquihabitans sp. | reverse complement strand
GGACCACGCCGTTGCGCGCCCATGGGCTCTCCTTCGTTGCGGGCCAGAGCTCACGGACCACACGAGCCATTGCCTCTTCGTCAAGCACGGGTTCGGGGAGAACGCGGTGGGCCAGGTGGTTGGCAGCCACCGCGGGCAAATCCTTGGGGACGTCGCTCGGGGGAAAGCGCCGGCCGCAGGTACAGGCGCCGTACCGCTTGGTGACTTTGCCGGCACCGTCGAGCATCCACACCAGGTTGAGCGGCTCGCACAGGCGATCGTCGCCCAAGGTGGGGCAGGGCTTGCTGGCCACGCGTCCACCCAAAAGTCGATTTCTGGTCTTGCCGGTGGCGCGGGCCATTGTTCTCGCAATCTCGTCAGTGCTGGTCAGGTCAAGATGAGTCGGATGGCCACAGCGACGCCGAGCACCACCACCAGGGTGCGCAGGATCACCGGCGGTACCCGGCGGCCGACTTTGGCGCCGAGAACCCCCCCGGCCGCCGCGCCGATGCCCACCAGTGCAACAGCGTTCCAGGCCACGTCGGCGAACACGATGAAGAGGAGCGCGGCCACGCCGTTGACCGTGCCCGCCAGGACATTCTTGAGGGCATTGGATCGACGGAGATCGTCGGGGACGAACACTGCGAGCATGGACAGCAAGATGATGCCTTGCGCGGCACCGAAGTAGCCGCCGTAGATCCCGGCCCCAAAGGCGATGGCCATGGGGGCAAGGCCCACGTCTCGGGCATCTTCCGCTCGGCGCCCAGCTATCCAAACCGACAGGCGGGGCTGGGCCACCATGAGCGCGCAGGCGGCCAACACCAGTACGGGCACGATCGTGTCGAACACCTGCGATGGCAAGGTGAGCAACAACACGGCACCGCACAGGCCCCCGGATCCGGAGGCAACCGCCAGCGTGCGTGCCCTCGAACCCTGGCCTTCAAGCTCACGCCGATACCCCAACGCGCCAGCGATGGAGCCGGGCACCATCCCGATGTTGTTGGAGACGTTGGCCACCACCGGGCTGAACCCGACGGCAAGCAGCGTGGGAAACGTGATCAGAGTGCCGGAGCCAATGACGGCGTTGACCGCGCCAGCGCCCATGCCGGCGAGTACTACCACCAGCATCTGCAGCGACGTCACCGGGTAAGTCTGGCCGAGGGCCCCGACCCGTTCCGAACCGACCGCCTCGTCGGGCGGTGGTCACTTGGCTCGGTGGCTAGCCCTGACGGGGTACGTCGGTGAACGCGGCTTCCTTGTCGACCTCGTAGCGGCTGATCTCGGCGCGGCCCACGACGTGCCAGTGGACTTCGTCCGGCCCGTCGGCCAGGCGGAGTGTGCGCTGCCCGGCGTACATGCTGGCCAGCGGCGTCCATTGGGAAATGCCGGTGGCGCCATGGATCTGGATGGCCTCGTCGATGATCTCGCAGACCCGCTTGGGGACCAGGGCCTTGACGGCGCTGACCCACACCCGGGCCTCGGCATTGCCCATCACATCCATGGCCTTGGCGGCCCGGAGGACCATAAGGCGCATGGCCTCGATCTCGATGCGGGCCTTGGCGATGACTTCGGTGTTCTTGCCCAGCCGGGCCAGCGGCTTGCCGAATGCCTCGCGGCTGAGGCCGCGCTGGACCATCAGTTCCAAGGCCCGCTCGGCGGCACCGATGGAACGCATGCAGTGGTGGATGCGGCCGGGGCCGAGGCGGACCTGCGAGATCTCGAAGCCGCGTCCTTCACCCAACAAGATGTTGGCGGCGGGCACGCGGACGTCGTTGAAGCGCAGGTGCATGTGGCCGTGAGGTGCATCGTCGGCACCGAATACGTGCATGGGCCCGACGACCTCCACGCCGGGGGTGGCCATGGGGACCAAGATTTGCGAGTGGCGGCGGTGCGGGGGCCCGTCCGGGCTGGTCTGCACCATGGTGATCATGATCTTGCAGCGAGGGTCTCCGGCGCCCGAGATATAGAACTTCTCGCCGTTGATGAGCCACTCCTCGCCGTCCAGCACGGCGGTGGTGTGGATGTTTTTGGCGTCTGACGAGGCGACGTCTGGCTCGGTCATGGCGAAGGCGGAGCGGATCTCGCCAGCCAGAAGGGGTTCGAGCCACTGCTTCTTCTGCTCCAGGGTGCCAACGCGTTCGAGCACTTCCATGTTGCCGGTATCGGGGGCGCTGCAGTTGAGGCATTCGGCGGCAATGGGGTTCTTGCCCAGCTCGGCGGCGATGTAGGCGTAGTCGAGGTTGGCCAGGCCCTCTCCGGTCTCCGCATTGGGGAGGAAGAAGTTCCACAGGCCCTGGGCTTTGGCCTTGGCCTTCACGGCGTCCAACAACTCGAGCTGGCCTTCGCCGTAGCCCCAACGGTCGGCCCGGCCCTCGCCGAGGCGGAAGAACTCTGCGGTCATGGGCTCGACCTCATTGGCGATGAACTCAACCACCGCCTCGTAGAGCGGGAGGGCCCCGGCGGACATGGCCAGGTTCAGGGCGTCGTCAGTGGGGGATCCGGAGTGCATAGCGGCGGAGGGCATGGGTTGTTTCCTACACGCTCCGGCCCCAACCGACGAGCTCGCCAAGCAATCTTGGCTGGCAGCAGTTAGGGCGCTTCGTCGGTTGCGGGGCCGGCGAACTGGGCGTTGTAGAGGTTGTAGTAGGCGCCACCTTGGGCCAGGAGTTCGGTGTGGTTGCCCTGCTCCACGATGCTGCCGGACTCCATCACCAAGATCAGGTCCGCATCACGAATGGTGGAGAGCCGGTGGGCGATCACGAAGCTGGTGCGGTGCGAGCGCAGTGCCGCCATGGCGTGCTGGATGAGCACTTCTGTCCGGGTGTCCACCGAGCTGGTGGCTTCGTCGAGGATCAGGATGGTTGGCTCCGCCAGGAACGCCCGGGCAATGGTGATGAGCTGCTTTTCTCCCGCGCTCACGCTTCCGCCTTCGTCGTTGAGAACCGTGTCGTACCCGTCGGGCAGCGAGTGGACGAAGCGGTCCACGTAGGTGGCCTGTGCCGCCGCCATGATCTGTTCTTCTGTTGCATGTAGGTTGCCGTAGGCGATGTTCTCGCGGATGGTCCCGCCGAAGAGCCACGTGTCCTGCAACACCATGCCCATGTTGGATCTGAGCTCGCTGCGGCGCAATTGAGCGATGTCCTGGCCGTCCAGCTTGATGGTGCCGGCGTCCAGTTCGTAGAACCGCATGATCAAGTTGACCAGCGTGGTTTTGCCCGCTCCGGTGGGCCCGACGATGGCGATGGTTTGGCCCGGCTCCGCCACCAGCGAGAGGTCGGTGATAAGCGGGTTCTCGGGGTCATAGGAGAATGACACGTGATCGAACACCACCCGGCCCTGAGGACGCTCGTCCACCAATGGGTGCTCGGGGTCCGCCAGCTGTTCTTCCACATCGAGCAACTGGAACACTCGCTCGGCCGATGCCACACCAGATTGCAGGACGTTGAGCATGGAGGCCATTTGGGTGAGCGGCTGCGTGAACTGCCGCGAGTACTGGATGAAGGCCTGCACGTCGCCGATACTCATGGCCCCTGAGGAAACCCGCAGCCCGCCGATCACGGCAATGGCCACAAAGTTGAGGTTGCCCAAAAACATCATGGCGGGCTGAATGGTCCCGGCAATGAACTGGGCACCGAAGCTGGCTTCGAACAGCTGCTCGTTCTTCGTCCGGAACCGTTCTTCGACCACGGATTGTTGGCCGAAGACCTTTACCAGCGAGTGGCCGGTGAACGCCTCCTCCACTTGAGCGTTGAGGGCCCCGGTATGGGCCCATTGCTGAACGAACCGTGCCTTTGAGCGCGTGGTGACCGTCTTCACGATGAACATCGACGCCGGAATGGTGATCAGCGCGATCAGCGCCAGCGGTCGTGAGATCACAAACATCATCACCACCACGCCGATGATGGTGAGGATGGACGTGAGTAGTTGGCTCAGCGTCTGCTGAAGGCTCTGCGAAATGTTGTCGATGTCGTTGGTGACGCGGCTGAGCAGATCGCCACGAGGTTGGCTGTCGACATACCCCAATGAAAGGCGATTGAGCTTGTCTTCCACGTCGGCTCGAAGCCGGAACATGGTGCGCTGCACGACGCCGGCCAACAGGTAGGCCTGCACGTAGGCGAGGGTCGAGGAGACCGAGTAGAGGCCGAGGACCACAAGCAACAGGTTGCGGAGGGCGTGAAAGTCGATCCCATCGGTCTTGCCCAGCAGACCCCGCACGATGATGTCGGTGCCGTGGCCCAGCAGCCTTGGCCCGATCACCGAGAGGGTGACGCTCACGAGCGCAGCCAACAGGACCGCAACGGCGCCCCAGCGTTCGGGGCGCATGGTGGCCAACAGCCGCCGGGTTGAACCGGTAAAATCCTGGGACTTTTCGCCGGGTCCGCCACCGAAGCGCCCACCGGCGAACGCCTGTGACGGCGGCGGCCGTTGAGGAGCGGGTGCCTCGGCGAGTTCAGGGGTGGCTTCGTCGGTCAACGGGTCACCTCTTCGGCGCTCATCTGCGAGGCAACAATTTCTTGGTAGGTAGGACACCCGTCCAGCAATTCGCTGTGGGTCCCTCGGCCTACAACATGGCCGTCTTCGAGCACCAGGATTTGGTCGGCGTCGATGATGGTCGACACCCGCTGGGCCACGATCACCACCGTGGCGTTGGCCGTGTGGGGCGCGAGAGCGGCGCGGAGTTTGGCGTCGGTGGCAAGGTCCAGGGCCGAAAAAGAGTCGTCGAACAGGTAGATCTCCGGTTGGCGAACCAGCGCTCGGGCGATGGCCAGACGCTGCCGCTGCCCGCCCGACACGTTGGACCCACCTTGGCTGATCGGGGCATCAAGCCCACCGGGCATAGCCCGAACAAAGTCGGTGGCCTGAGCCACCTCCAGTGCGGCCCAAAGGTCTTGGTCGGTGGCATCGGCCCGGGCAAAGCGGAGGTTGCTTCGGACCGTTCCCGAGAACAAATACGGCTTCTGCGGAACCAGGCCAATCCGTTCCCACAGCGCGGAGGGGGCGAGGGTTCGGATGTTTACGTCATCCACCAAAACCGTTCCCGCTGTTGTATCGAACAACCGTGGAATCAGGTTCAACAACGTGGTCTTGCCAGACCCAGTACTGCCAATGATGGCGGTGGTCTGCCCCGCCGTGGCCCGGAGGTCAATCTCGGTGAGAACCGGTGCTTCTGCTCCGGGGTAATGGAAACCCACACCCCGTAATTCCAAACTGGCAGTGGCGGCAATGTGGGTGACTGGTGAGGCGGGGATGACCACCGAGGAAGGGGTGTCCAGCACCTCAAGAATGCGTTCGGCGCACACGGCAGCGCGGGGGGCCAGCGCCGCCATGAAGGTGGCCATCATGACCGCCAACAAGATCTGGGTGAGGTAGCTGAGGAAGGCGATGAGGGCACCGATCTGCATCTGGCCACTGGCAATCCGGCCGGCACCGAACCAGAGCACCGCTGCGCTGGAACCATTGAGGACCACCATCACAATGGGGAACATGAAGGCCTGGAGCCGGCCAGCCTTCAGAGCCGTTTCCGTGACCTCGGCATTGACCTCGGCAAAGCGGGCCACCTCGGCAGGTTCACGCACAAAAGCCCGGACGACGCGGATGCCGGTTATTTGCTCTCGCAAGACCCGGTTGAGGCCATCTATACGCACCTGCATGATCCTGAACTGCGGCACCATCCGGTACACGACCATGCCCACGCCCGCTATCAGCAGCGGAATGCTCACGGTGAGAATCCAAGACAACGCCACGTCTTCTCGCAGGGCCATGATGATGCCGCCCACACAGGTGATTGGTGCCGCCACCAGAAGCGTGCACGTCATGAGCACGAACATTTGGACCTGTTGTACGTCGTTGGTAATTCGAGTGATGAGCGACGGTGCGCCGAAGACGCTCACCTCCTGCGCGGAGAAGTCCGATACCTGGTGGAACAGGCCGCTGCGCACGTCTCGCCCAAAGCCCATGGCTGCACGGGAGCCGAAGTAGACGGCGCCAGTCGCGCACACCACCTGGAAAAAAGTCACGCCGATCATGATCATGCCGGTATGCAGAATGAACGCATGATCGCCAGTGACGATGCCTTTGTCGATGATGTCGGCGTTCAGGCTCGGCAAATACAGCGTGGCCATGGCCTGCATGCCCTGAAGCACAACCACGATGGTCAGTTCTTGTCGGTAGCGCCCCAGAAAGGTGCGGAGGAGGCGGAGCAACATGGGGGTCCACGCTATCGGTCGATGCGGGTGGCGGGACGGGAGGGGCTTGGTAGAACCCGTTCTCGCCGGGGTTGCTGCTCAGCCGAGCAGGCTTGATAGAACCTGTTCTAGTGTGCGGGGGAGGATGGTGGCCGAACCGTCCAGGAGGTTTCGTCCGATGCAGATCGCTTTTACCGAAGAACAAGACGCGCTTCGCAAAGAATTGCGTACCTACTTCGCCCAGCTCATGACGCCCGAGGTGCAAGAGGCCATGGCCTCCGGCGTGGGCGAATACGGGGGCGGTGAGCTTTACAAACGGCTCGTCAGCCAGATGGGCGAAGACGGCTGGCTAGGGATTGGGTGGCCCACCGAATACGGCGGCCTGAACCGCTCCATGATCGATCAATTGATCTTCCTCGACGAAGCCAGTCTCATGGGCGCCCCCATCCCGTTTCTCACCATCAACACGGTGGGCCCCACCCTCATGCAGTTCGGCACCGAAGAACAGCGCAAGGAATTCCTGCCCAAGATTTTGAAGGGGCAGATGCATTTCTCGATCGGCTACTCCGAGCCTGGTGCCGGAACCGACTTGGCTTCCATCACCACCAAGGCCGTGCGTGACGGAGACGAATGGGTGATCAGCGGTCAGAAGATGTGGACCAGCCTCATCCAATATGCGGACTACGTCTGGCTCGCCGCCCGCACCGATCCCGATGCCCCCAAGCACAAGGGCATCTCCATGTTCTTGGTCTCCACCGACTCACCCGGATTCTCCTGGACCCCCGTCAACACCGTCACCGGCACCTCCACCAGCGCAACGTTCTACAACGAGGTGCGCGTCCCGGCGGAGAACCTGGTCGGCGGAGAGAACAACGGCTGGAAGCTCATCACCAACCAGCTCAACCACGAGCGGGTGGCTCTTTGCTCGGCCGCCCAACTACAGAACGCGCTGGCCGACGTACGCCGCTGGGCCTCCGATACCCACCTGCCCGATGGCCGTCGAGTGATCGACCAGGAATGGGTACAGATCCACCTGGCCCGAGTCCACGCCAAGACCGAGTTCCTCAAGCTCATCAACTGGAAGATTGCGTGGGGCGTGAAGAAGGGCCTGGGCCCGGCCGACGCCTCGGCCACCAAGGTCTTCGGCACCGAATTTTCCATCGAGGCCTTCCGCCTCCTCATGGAGGTCCTGGGCCAAGAAGCCACCATTGTTGCGGGCTCGCCCGGCTCGATCCTCCGTTCAAAACTCGAACGCATCTACCGGTCAGCGCTCATCCTGACCTTTGGCGGCGGTACCAACGAAGTGCAGCGCGACATCATCGCCATGGTCGGTCTGGGCATGCCCCGGGCCCCACGGTAAGGAGAACAACATGGACTTCGCCCGTACCGATGAGCAAGAAGAAATTGCCGGCCTGACCCGCCGGATCCTCACCGACCTCGTCACCGAGGACCTCCTGCGCCAGGTGGACAAGCAGGACGGCCGCTTCGACCGCGGGGTGTTTCAAGCTTTGGCCGACGCCAACCTGCTCGGTGTTGCGCTTCCCACCGAACTCGGTGGGCTCGGGCTCGGCATCCTCGAGCAATGCCTGGTGCTGGAAGAAGTGGGCCGCACCGTCGCCCCCGTTCCCGTCCTGGCCTCGATCGTTGGCGGGGCGCTGCCCATCGCCGAGTTCGGGAACGCGGCCCTGCGTGAGCGCTGGGTGCCCGGTGCCATCGACGGGTCGATCATCCTCACCGCAGCCTTTGCCGAACCGGGTAACCGCTGGCCTGAACATCCCGTTGCCTCCGCCGTTGCCGCGGGAGACGGCTGGGTGCTCGAAGGGGTGAAGACGCTCGTGCCCGCTGGCACCATTGCCGACGCGTTCTTGGTTCCCGCCTCCACCGCCGATGGCGGCGTGGTCGTATGCGTGGTGGAAGCGGGCGCCGCTGGCCTCACCGTCGCCCCCCAACGGGTGACGAACCACGACATCGAAGCCCTCCTCGCCTTCGACGGCGTCAGCGTGGGTGCCGCCGCGGTCTTGGCCGGGCCAGCCGACGGCGCCGCCGTGTTGGCCTGGATGATCGAGCGCTCCACCATCGGCCTGTGTGCCCAGGTGTCCGGCATCGTCGATCGGGCCCTGGAAATGACTGCGGCCTACACCAAAGAACGCATCCAATTCGACCGACCCATCGCCACTTTTCAGGCCGTGGGCCAGCGGGCCGCCGACGCCTACATAGACGTAGAAGCCACCAAGCTCGTGCTGCTTCAGGCGGCCTGGCGTCTGTCGGAAGGTTTGCCCGCCGCCATTGAGGTGGAGGTGGCCAAGTTCTGGGCCGCCGAAGCCGCCCACCGGATGGCGCACACCGCCGTCCACCTGCACGGTGGTACCGGGGTAGACGTCGATTACCCGATTCACCGGTACTTCCTGGCCGCCAAAGAACTTGAATTCACCCTCGGCGGCGCAACAGATCAACTGTTGCGAATTGGCGCTTCCTTCGCCATCAACCGGGAATAGGACGGCAATGGACTTCGACGAAAGCCCCGAGGAAGAGGCGTTCCGCAAGGAGGCCCGGGCCTGGCTGGACGACCACGCATCGTCCGCCGCCGCCATGGATGTGGCCCGCCGCGAGGGCGAGGACGAAGCCAAGTTCGTTGAGCGGGCACGGCCGTGGCAGGCGCTGTTGGCCGAACACGGTTGGGCCGGAATGACCTGGCCCAAGGAGTTCGGCGGACGGGGTGGTTCCCCGGCGGAGGCGGCCATTTTTGCCGAGGAAGCCCATGGTCGGGGCTTGCCCACCGGAGCGTTCGCGGTCGGCGTCGGCATGGCCGGACCCACGATC
>JANXNS010000169.1 GCA_025353965.1 Aquihabitans sp. | reverse complement strand
AGCGGATGACGATGCGGGTTCGATCGGTGCGAGTAACCGGACCTTGGGGTACGCCATCGCCCGTCAGGATGAGTTCCAAGGTGAGCGGTCCCGGCTGGTTCGGCACTTCGATGGGAAGCGTGCCGACTCGGACGACGGAGTCTGCTGCGAGGTCTCCGCCGAAGCGCCAGCTTTGCTGGCCGCCCGTCCAGGTGAGCGTGGCGGCCACCTCAATGTTCTTGACGGCGACCCGAAGGTCACTGACCACGTGTACATCAAGGGCCAGTGTGTCGCCCGCGACCGCGTTCGCCGGCAGTCGGTCGGCCACGACGATCATCGGTCGGCATGCGTCTCGCAACGCCGCAAACCCGCTCTTCGGGACCCGTTGGTGATCAAGTACGGACCACGTAATGCCGGGATCGCTGTCGGCTAAGCAGAACTGAGCGAACCCACCGGTCGGTCGGTACTTGAGCCGCCGGAGCGCCTCGATCTGATGGCGGATCAGTTCCGCTTGGTAGGTCTGGGTGGCTTCGCGCCACGACTCGAATGTGGGGTGGTCCGCAGGCGGAACCCGCTTGTCGAAGATGAGCTTTTGGAGGCCGTAGGTATGGCCCAGGCGATCCCAGTCCAGGTTGGGCCAGCGTTCTGGTTCGCAGAAGCCCGCAGTCTCGGGCACCGCCTGGGCGCCGAACTCGGTGACGAATCGCACTTGACGGGGGAGGATGCGGGCGAATCCGGGGAGGTCCCGCTCATCGCCGTGGTACCAGCCGAAATACAGATGGCTGTCGGTACCGTCGAGCATCGGTGGGTGAGGGAGTATGCCGGAGTGGGCTATGACCGGCCGGGTTCCGTCGGCCTTGTCGATGGCCCGTTTCACTGAACGGTCGAGGATCGTCTTGTTCCAGGTGGGGAGTTCTTGGGCCGCTACGAACCTGGCGGTGTAGGCGGCCACGTCGGCTCCCTCGCCGGGTCCGATGTCGAGCGCAAGGGGCTCGTTGTGGCCGCACCAGATCGCAATGGACGGGTGGTGTCCCAGGAGGTCCACGGCCTCCCGCGCTTGGCGCTGGGCCTGCTTGCGAATGGTCCGGGCGTACCCCCATTGCAGCGGAAAGTCTTGCCAAAGCAACATTCCAGCCTCGTCAGCGGCGTCGTAGAGCTCGGGCCGGGTGATGTGGGCGTGGACGCGTAACAGGTCCAGGTTGGCCGCCTTGGCCAGCGTGACGTCACGTTGGAGATCCTCCGCAGTGGCCTCGGCCAGGGCCATACGGGTTGGGCCCAAGTTGGCGCCTTTGGCAAACATCCGCTCGCCGTTCACATGGAGGACCCAGGCCCGGAGGTGGATTTGGCGCAGGCCTACCCGACGGGTGACCCGATGGCTCACTGGGGCATCGGCGGGCGCGTTCGGCTCACCATTGGGATGGGGTGTGACTTCGACCACCACGTCATGGAGGGGCTGGTCGCCGAGCACATGTGGCCACCAGAGCTTCGGGTCATCGATTCGGATGGTCCACTCGACCTGGTTCTCGCCGGCCGCTAGGCGCCGAACGTCGATCAGTTCGGTGTCGCCCACTTGCGAGCGCAACGTGACCTCGCAGCCCTCGGCTGCGTCGAGCACCGCTCGAAATGACACCTGGGCGCGGGTCTGGTTGGCGTCGCGGCACAGCACCCGGAGGTGGTGAATGCGAACTGGGCCGGTGCGCTCCAACCGGACGGGCCGCCAGATGCCTCCGGGGTTGGCGTCGGGGTCGGCGCAATTCCAGTGCTGGAAGACGCCGGTGATGTTGCGTTTCGCGGCCCGGTCGGTCTGCGGACTGCAGGTGACCTCAACCCCCAGGGTGTGGTCGGTCCGCTGGCCAAGGGCTTCGGTGACCTCGAACGTGTGGGGAAAAAAGTAGCCCTCGGTGTCGCCGACGTAGCCCCCGTCAAGCCAGACGTCACCTTGGTAGAACAGTCCGTCGAAGCGGAGCCAGACCCGTTCGTCGGCCTGCGGCCGGTCGTGTTCGAACCGGGTCCGATAGAGCAGCGGCCCGTCCGTGTCGGCAAACGCTGGGGTAGAGCGCCAGTGCCCAGGCACTTCGATCGCCGACCATTCATCGTTGGTTCCAGGCGCGGCCGCGGTGTCGGGTGTCGCAGCGTCGGTCGGTCGTTCCCGGTTCAGGGAGCCGTTGGGTGGATTCTCGGCGGCGTCGTCGAGCCAAGTCCGTCGCCGGTCCTCGTCCGCCAAGATCGCCTCCCACGACCCACCAAGTTCCATCCGCCCGACGATACCGCCCGCCACCTCACCCTGTTTTGGGAGCGGCCGTGCTGCGTCCCCGGGGACTCGGTGCCCCGCTAGGTCGGCCGGAAATCCACGGTTCGTCGTCGCTCAAGTCGGCAGGGGGTGGGGGTGGCGATAGCGTCGGGCAAATGTCGAATCGGGCAACCACGATCGGTCAACTGCGCGCCTCCGGATGGGAGTCGTTGCCGGTGAAGGAAGAGATCCGTCGCAATGCGGTGGTGCGGATCCGGGCGGGTGAGCCGTTGGTCGACGCGGTGTTGGGCTACGAGGACACGGTCCTGCCACAGCTGGAGAATGCAATTCTCGCTGGCCACGACGTGATCTTCCTCGGTGAGCGTGGGCAGGCCAAGACCCGCATGATTCGCTCATTGACCAACTTGCTGGACGAATGGTTGCCGATTGTCGCCGGTAGCGAAATCAACGATGACCCCTACAGTCCAGTGTCTCGGTATGCCCGGGAACTGGTGGCGGAGAAGGGCGACGACACGTCGATTGACTGGATCCATCGGGACACTCGCTACGGCGAGAAACTGGCGACACCCGATACTTCGATTGCGGACCTCATCGGCGAGGTGGACCCCATCAAGGTGGCCGAGGGCCGCTACCTCTCGGACGAGCTAACCCTCCATTACGGCCTGGTCCCCCGAACGAACCGTGGCATCTTCGCCATCAATGAGCTTCCGGACCTGGCCGAACGAATCCAGGTTGGCCTGCTCAACGTGCTCGAGGAACGAGACGTGCAGATCCGCGGGTTCAAGGTCCGTTTGCCGCTGGATGTCGTGTTGTTCGCATCGGCCAACCCGGAGGACTACACGAATCGTGGCCGCCTGATTACGCCGCTGAAGGATCGATTCGGCGCCCAGATTCGTACGCACTACCCGCTCGACGTCCAGACCGAAATGGCGATCGTTGCGCAAGAGGCTCGTCCGCTGGAAGGCGATGGGCTCGAGGTTGTGACGCCGCAGTTCATGGCTGAGGTGGTGGCCACGATTTCGCAGCTTGCCCGCCAGAGCAGCCATGTGAATCAGCGTTCAGGCGTATCGGTCCGCCTAAGCGTCACCAATGCCGAAACCCTGGTGGCCAACGCGGCCCGCCGGGCGCTTCGGGCGGGCGAGTCAGAGGTGGTTCCTCGGGTATCGGATTTGGAGGCTTTGGCCGCGTCGACGTCGGGCAAGGTCGAGTTGGACACGCTTGACGACGACGGCGGCGAGATCATCGATCGTCTCGTGAAGGCTGCCGTTCTCCAGGTCTTTCGCGACCGGCTCGACGTTGGCCAGTTGCGGGGCGTGCTGGAGGCGTTTGACGATGGGCGGGTGATTCATGCCGGTGAAGACGTGTCGGCTTCTGACGAGGTGGCTTTGGCCGCCGAGATCCCCGCCCTGCACGATGCGGTTGTTGCCCTGACCGATGGTGATGAGCGGCCGGGCGTGGTGGCGAGCGCCGTGGAGTTCGTGCTGGAGGGCCTGCACCTGTCGAAGCGGCTCAACAAGGACGCTGATCACCGTGGTACCCGAGCCACCTATCGGGCCCGCTAACGCTCAACCCTGGAAGGGCTGAGCGCAATCCCATGCGGCCTCGACCTCGACCTTTTGGCGACCGAGATAGGCCTTGGGGTGCTCCCGCCGGCATTGCCAATCGCGGACGACCGGACCCCAATTGAGGCCGATGTGAACCCGGGCGCCGGTGGCTTTGTTGGGCCGGTCCGGCTTGATGACGTCCACGCGGACCACGGCAAAGATCAGTTGTAGACCGACGAGCGCCATCAGCAGCTTGGGTCGATCCTGGAGCGAAACCGCCAGAAGAATGACCAGGCACATCAGGCACGGCAGCAGGTGGGCCATCTTCCACGGGAAGCGGATGAAAAGTACCTGCGACAGCACAAAGCCGGGCACCGCGAAGCGGACCAACCATGAGGTTCGCCACGTCGTCAGGGCGGTCCACAGGGCGGGCACTGCGGCCAGCAGCACGAGCGTGGCGACGGGGCCGAGCAGCGTCAGATCCTTGATCGCGGCTCTACCGAACTGCACGAATACGGTCGAGCTGGAGAAGTCGTTCTGGGCGAAGGCCAGGCCTCCGGCCTCGATGAATGACGGGATGAAGACGGCGATCGTGACGACGGTTGCGCTGACGGCGCTAAGGAGCACGCGGGCGCGGCCCGCCGCTCGCCCGGCGTGGCCTGGGTCGGTGAGCTCGGCCAACAACAGCGATACAACCAGGAGCGCGGATCCCACGCGGCAGCCCATAGCGGCACCGGCCAGAGCTCCGGCTAGGACGGGTCGGTCTCCCCGCAACGCGAGCGCGGCGAGCACGACGAAGGCCAGTGCGAAGAGGTACTCCGTGGTGGAGGTGGCGGCGATTACGAACCAGGGATTGGCGACGAAAATGCCGATGGCCCAACGCCCACCCTTGCCGATGCCTTCCCGCTGGAGGAGCCGGTCAAGGGCAACCACGAGCACGCCGGCGGCGGCCAACGAAGCAAGGTTGGTGAGCACCGGCCCGCCGATGCGATCGAGCACCCCAACAATCAGTTCATGGACTGGCGCGCCTGGCGCCCGGCTAGGGACGTAGGAGAAATGGCGGGCGATGGCCCGACCCGAACGGAAGACGTTGCCGACATCGAGGTCATTGCCCGGTCCGGACACGATCAGTGGTCCGCCGACGACAACCGCAAAGGTCACCCCGGCGACCACCCAGCGGGCGGTCTCACTCGTCGCCCGCAGCCGTGTCAGCACGATCGACGAGTCTACGGATGGCCTTGGCCCGGCGGCGCCCTCGTCAGCCAAGTTTGGACAGCTGGGCGGCCGCGGTCAGGAGCCAGAGCCCGGCGAGGCCAGCGCTGGCCACGGGGAGGAGCCAGCGGCGGGGTGAGCCGAAGAGGACGAGGATCGAGAGCAACCCGGCCTCTGTCGAGGCGCGCATGAACGCGGTGGCCCCCGACCAGAGGTAGGCGTTGAGGAGTGCGACCACGGCGACGGCGGGCAGCCAGGCCACCCGTTCGGCCAGCGGGGTGGTGGATCGACGCCAGCACCACGCAGCCAGACTGATCAGACCGAGCAACCCGGCGGCGCTCAGCAGGCGGAAAGCTTCTTCACCGCTGGCCGGCGGGACGACGTTGCGGAGCAGGTCGGCCAACCCGCTGAGTAGGCCACTCAGGTTTTTGTCACCAGAGGAGGTGAGCGGGAGTGACCCGAAACGGTGGCGTTGGAGCATCTGCCAGCTCCCGAAGGCGAACAATGAAACGAG
>JANXNS010000158.1 GCA_025353965.1 Aquihabitans sp. | reverse complement strand
AAGTTGTGCCAGTCGTCCTCTACCTCGGGGCCTTCGGCCACGGTGAAACCCAGACCCACGAAGACGTCTTCCAGTTCCTCGATAGCCTGCGTGACCAGGTGAAGGTGGCCTGCGTCGCGCGGGGAGCGAACTTCGGTCAGGTCGAGGCGCTCGGCCTGAGCCTGGACGGACCGGGCGATCGCCTCGAGCTCGCTGCGCCGCTGGGCGATGACGGTTTGGATGGCTTCCCTAGCGGTGTTGAGCGCGCCACCGACCTCACGTTTGGCGTCGTGGTCCAGGCCGCCCATCTGCCGCTTGAAGCCGGAGAGCTCTGAGGCCTTGCCCAGTAAGTCTCGGTCCAGCGCCCCCAGCTCATCAAGGGTTGCTGCCCCGCCGATCCGGTTGGTGGCGTCGGCCGCTATGCGGCGAATGTCGTCGATCATGGTGCCGGAAACCTTGCCGCCTGGCACCCCCTCACGTCCACTCGGAACACGGTCGGGCCAGGGTCGGAACCAACGGGTATGGCACCATCGCGCCGTGTCCTTCCTCCGTCGCAAGCTGCGCACTGCTCTGGCCGACAACTGGGAGGACATTGTGGAGGCTTCGATGGCCCATTGGGCCCACCTCGATGACGGCGAGCGGCAAACGTTGGCGGACCTGATCGAGGCCATCGTCACCACCAAACGGTGGGAGGCAGCCAACGGGTTCGAGCTCACCGATGAAATCCGCACGGTGATCGCGGCACAGGCCGGCTTGCTCATCTTGGGTCTCGATCTGGACGCCTACGACGACGTGGGCACGATCATCGTGCACCCCTCGACCATGAGGTTCCACCGGACGAGCAGCGGTGACATCGCCGGAACAGTGGTGGACGGCGACGTGGACCTCCTCGGCGAGGCCTCCTATGGCGGCCCGGTGGTGATCGCTTGGGATTCCGCACGGCGATCGGCCCGACACCCCGAGCATGGTCACGATGTCGTCTTCCATGAGTTCGCGCACAAACTCGACATGTTGGATCACGTTGTGGACGGGACCCCGTTGCTCCGCGACCAGGCCACTCGGGACCGATGGGTCGAGGTATGTACCCAAGAATTCAAGCTGCTGCGAGCGGGCCAGGGAGGCCACTTGGTGGACCAGTACGGCGCAACCAACCCGGCCGAGTTCTTTGCGGTGGCGACTGAGGTGTTCTTCAACCGCCCGGTTGAACTGGCCAGCCACAAGCCGGACCTCTATGGCGTGCTCCAGGATTTCTACCGCCAGGACCCGGCCGATCGAGTTCGCCGAAACCGCTGAGACTCAGCCTTGGCGGCGCTGCCGGAGGATCTCGAAGCACACCACGGTGCCAGCCATGGCCACGTTGAGCGACTCCGTCCCACCGGCCATGGGGATGGTGAGGTCGAGATCGGTCTCGAGGTTCGCGGGCAGGCCATGGGCCTCGTTGCCCAAGACGAGGGCAACCGGGCCAGAAAGGTCGACGTGGTCATAGGGGCGGCCCTCGCTGACCACCGTCCCAATAATTTGAAAGCCATCAGCTCGCAACCGATCGATCGCGTCGCTGGGGTGCTCCGCGCTCAACACCGGTACGGCGAACACGGCACCCGCCGAGGCTCGGACCACCTTGGGGCTGGTGGGATCGACCCCACCGGCAAATACCACCGCGCCCGCACCCGCTGCGGTAGCGGCCCGGATCAGGGTGCCGGCGTTGCCTGGGTCGGCCACGTCGGCCAAGACGACGACGAAGTCCGTGGACGATCGGGTGGGCCAGGCGGCCTCGGGCCGTTCGACCACCGCGGCCAGGCCTTGAGACGCGGCGGCATCACCAACGCGATCGAGGGTGCCCGCAGGGAGCACCCACGGATCCACCCACTCGGGAAGGCGACGCAACACCGTGGCCACTTGATCTCGGTGCTGTGTTGCTTCATCGACGTAGACGTCGACCACCACGGCACCGGCATCGAGCGCGGCGCCGAGCAGGATGGGACCCTCAACGAGCAACGCCCCCTGCTCGGCCCGCTCCTCGCGCCGCCGGGCCAAACGGCCAAGGCGGGTTACCCGAGGATTGCGAGCCGAGAGGGGACGCATAGAGCTACTCGACTGGACCCGACGACGAAGCGCCGGAGCCGATCAGGATGCCTTGGCGGCCTGGGCGTCGACAGCAACCTTCACCAACGCGGCGAACGCAGGGGCATCGGTGACGGCAAGGTCGGCAAGGACTTTGCGATCCACGACGACCTCAGCGAGCTTGAGCCCGTTGATGAATCGGCTGTAGCTGATGCCGTTGATACGACACGCAGCGTTGATTCGAGCAATCCACAGTTTGCGGAACTCGCCCTTGCGGGCGCGCCGATCGCGAAATGCGTATTGCAGGGAGTGCATGACCTGCTCGTTGGCGGCGCGATACGAACGGCTCTTGTTGCCGTAGTACCCCTTGGCCCGCTCGAGCGTGGCGCGGCGGTGCTTCTTTGAATGGACGGCGCGCTTGACCCTGGCCATCATGGGCTCCTTTCGAAGAGACTGGTTGGAGTTACTTGCCGAGCATCCGCTTGATGCGGGCTGCGTCACCAGGGGCGACGACGACCTCGTCTTTGAGGCGTCGGGTGACCGTAGACGGCTTCTTCTCCAGGATGTGGTTACGGAACGCCCGACGGCGCCGCAACTTGCCGGTACCGGTGAGCTTGAAGCGCTTGGCCGCGCCGCGGTGAGTTTTCATCTTGGGCATTGCTGATTTCCTCCTGGGAAGCCACCAACGGGGCGGCGTCTCGGTCAGGCTTCGGGTTCAGTGGCCGGCTCGGCCACGTCTTCGGTGCCTTCTGGGACCGTCTCTGCCGCCGGTTCGGGGGCTTCCACGGCTTCGTCGGTTTCGGTTTCGGTTTCGGTTTCGGGTTCGGTGCTGGTTACCTCGTCGGTTACCGGCGTGTTGGCTTCTACAGCTTCCTCGGCAGCCTTTTTGACTTCCGCGGCGTAGGCCAGCTGGGCCTTCTTGTCTGGCGCTAGGACCATGATCATGTTCCTGGGCCCGTCGAGCTTGGGCCATACCTCGACCCGACCGGTATTGACGATTTCCTCGGCCACTCGGTCGAGGATCTTCTTGCCGAGTTCGGGGTGAGCGACCTCACGGCCACGGAACATGATGGTGATTTTGACTTTGTGACCGTCGGCAAGGAACTTCTCGACCTTTTTTGTTTTGGTCTCGAAGTCACCGCCACCAATCTTGGGTCGGTACTTCATCTCCTTGATCACGACATTGGTGCTTTTGCGTCGTGACTCTTTGGCCTTCTGTGCCGTCTCGTACTTGTACTTGCCGTAATCCATGACACGGCAGACGGGTGGGTTGGCCTTGTCCGCAACCTCGACCAAATCGAGGTCAAGTTCGCGGGCGAAGATAAGTGCCTCGGGCAACGGCTTGATACCCACCTGCTCACCGTCGGGCCCGACTAGTCGGACCTCTCGGGCGCGGATGCGATCATTGATCCGTGGCTCGCTGTTGTTAGGGCTTGGCGCAGCTATGGCCGGTTACTCTTCATCAGGTGCGTAGGTCCTCCCTGACGCAGTTGCGTTCTCGTGGTCTGTGCAACACCCGCTCTGGTGCAAAAACAACGAAGCGGATGCCGGAAAAGCCGACATCCGCTGACGCTTGGAAGCGTTGGCAGCATCGACCCGGGCTCACGGTTGCCCCGAGGGGCGGTGGCCGGGTGGGGGCGAGTGCCCCGCTTTCCCTGGTTGTTACGTGTCGTAGGGTAACAGCCGATCCCGTCGCCACCGCAACTCTGCGGCTCGGACCCGGCGGGCGGCTCTCTCCTACGAGACGTGAAAGGCACCCCGAATGACCTTGTGGACCCCTGGCGGCAACAACGGCGGTACTACCGGAGGTGGCACCGGTGGCAACAATGACCAGGCCGGACCGGGCGGGGTAACGGACTTCGGTCAGCCCACGCTCTCGGCCGAGCAGGAGGCAGAGGCGCATCAGATCGCCTCCGAGATGCAGGAGGTTCGAGATCAACTGAGCCAGGTTCCGGCCGCAGTAGTCGTGGCCAACCATGCAATGGGCTGCTACGAGCTGGCCGCCATCCACCTCTCCCACCAACCCCCGCGGTTGGCAGAAGCGCAACTCGCGATCGACGCCTTCGGCGCCCTGCTGGGCGCGGTGGAGGGCCGGCTCGGCCCAGACGAAGCCACCCTCAACGACGCCCTGGCCCAGATCCGGCTGGCCTTCGTCCAGGTCAAAGCCTCTTGGGACGGCCGAGAGACCGAAGCCCCAACCGCCCCAACCGCCCCAACCGCCCCAACTGACCCCTCCTGAGCGAAGTTGTCGCAGTTAGGCGCACTATTCAGGGGTAACTGCGACATCTTCAGCGGGGTGCGACGGCTACGGCTTCTTGGCCGGTTGGGCCGGGCTCAGTGCGGTAGGTGACGGCGGTGCCGACCGCTAAGAAACGGTCGCCGTTGGCCAGGCGTGTGCAGTGGACGTACCAGTCCTCGCCCGTAGCGCCGTCAGTGATCGTGCCCGCTCCTACGTGATCGTCGAAAGCGGTCACGACGCCAGAGCGCACCGTAAAGAGCTGGGCCGGATCGTGGTGCACGTTGACGACGAGGCCGCTAGTGGACGATCTTGGAGAGCGGGAGCTCGATGATGTCTGAGGCGCCCGCATCTTTGAGCGCCGGGATCAAGATGTTGATCTCGCGCTTGGCCACGACCGTCTCGACTGCGTATCCACCGTCGCCATGAAGCTTGGACACCGTTGGTGCCTTCATGGATGGCACGAGTTCAATGATCTTGTCCAGATCGGCACTGCCCACATTGAGCTTGACCAGCACTTTGCCCCGGGCCTCAAGCACACCTTGGAGCAGTGTCCGCACTTGGTGCATCGCGTGTTGCTTGTCGGGATCTTCGTAGCAGGCGGGGTTGGCGACAAGCTCCGTATAGGACTGCAGGATTTGGTCAATCACCTTGAGGCCGGCCGCCTTGAGTGCCCGCCCGGTTTCGGTGATCTCCACGATGCAATCAACGATGTCTGGAATCTTGGCCTCGGTGGCTCCATAGGACAGCCGGATGTCTGCGTCGATCCCTTTTTCCTCGAAGAATCTGCGGGTGACCTCGGGGTACTCCGTGGATACCCGAACCCCTGCAGGCAGGTCCTCCACCCGGTTGATCGGCGAGTCACCGGCCACGGCTACCACCATGCAGATCGGACGCGACGTAGCCTTGGAGTACTGCAGCTCCCCTAGCGATACGACATCGCTTGAGGTCTCCTCTATCCAGTCCCGGCCGGTAATGCCCAGGTCAAAGCGGCCCTCGGCCACATACATCGGGATCTCTTGAGGACGCAGGATCCGCACCGATTCAATGCGGGGATCGTCGATCGAGGCCTTGTAGTCGACTGAGGACGACCGGTTGACGGTGAGGTCAGCGGCCGCAAACAGCTCGAGCGTGGCTTTTTCGAGGGAACCCTTGGGCAAGACCAGCTTTAGCACCCGATGACGGTACCGGCCCGGCTCCGGTCGGAGCCAGGCCAATACGATCTCAGGCGGCCAATGGCCCGTGGGTCCAGTCCGACCAGCCCATGTTTTTCCCGGGCGACTTGGACGGAGCAGTGGCGAACCTGGTGCCTGCCGCTCGGTTCAGGACCCATGGCTGCCAGGTGTCATCGGCAACCGCCGGGTTCGTGTTGACCCGGTACAGCCAGCTGAAGGCTCGGACCAGAGCGTGATCACCGGCGTTGATCGACACCAGGCCTGCACGTTGGAGGAGCACGCCGGTAACCAGGGCGCCCTGGAGCGCCTCCCAAGGGTAGGAGCCTTCGGCCGGGGCGGCAGTCGTGGGCTCACCGGTTCGGCGCTGATCTTCTGGCTCGACCCCGTCGATGTTGCGGCCCATAAGGGTTGCCCCCCGGCGGTTGATCCCGGCGGGGCGCCCGGCGCCGTGCCACGACGTGGACGACCACCGGAGTTGGTTGGGGACGGTCTCGCCGAGCCAGGCCCGGTGAGCCGCAGCCACGCCAACCAACTGCTGACGGTCGCCCAGGTAGAGGTCTATTGCCGTTACCGCAGCGCGGGCCATGGCCCCCCAGTTATTGGGCGAACGCAGCGCGGTGCTGACCATGTCGTAGCCCCCGGAATGCCCATCGAGCGGCTTGGTGCGCAGCCTAGAAATGAAGGCTCGAAACGTTGTCTGGTTGGCGGACGAAAGGCCAACCAGGTCCGCCGCGATCACATAGGAGGTAATGTTACGGCTGAGCTCAAGGACCCGCGCGTAGCTTGTGACCTTGGTGACCGCCATGATCGCGGCCCGGGTCTTGACAGCGAGGTAGATGTTTCCGGTCCGCACGGCGACCAGGGCGCCAGCCAGGGTAGACGTGTCGTGACTGGCCGAATTGTTGGAGAGGCTCGGCGTGCCCCAGCCTCCTTTGGCGACCGCAACCAGGTTGGTCCAAGCCGGTCCCGAGGTGGGCAACTTGGCCAACTCCGCTCGGCTGATCCAGAGCGCCGGCCGGTAGATGGCGTTGGTGGTTGGTGTCGTCGTGGGGGTGGGCTGACAGGCGGTAAGGCCGGTGGCCACGACGAGGGCAGCGATGGCGATCCACGGCAGACCGGCGGTGCGACGGGTTTTCCTGGATCGCAGGGAGAACGGCGGGCGATTCATGATGTAGTGCTCCTTTTGGGGAGAAGAAGGTTACAAATCCGTAACGAGAGATTCGTTATGGGGGCGCGCGCCGCACATACCCCTTCGGCCGTGCTCCCCCTGAGTTAAGTGTTAGGGAGCTGACGGCCCGGGCCACACTACCGATTCGAAGAACCTTGTCCAGCAACAAACCGTTGTCCAGCAACGGTTCCCACCCCCAACCCGGCGATGACGCGACGCCGCCCCACTCACGTTGGGTGGGGCGGTGCAGGTCAATTTGTCCGTCATATGACAATCCGGTTACGCAGAGCGGTGGGCCCGCTTCGAAGGTTTTCTTACATTTTCTTTTCAGCCGACCCCAAGAAGGTCCACCACGAACACCAACGTCTCGTTCGGGCCGATGACACCGCCCGCACCTTGAGCGCCGTAGCCCAGTTCCGGCGGGATGGTGATGCGCCGGCGGCCACCAAGTTTCATGCCGGCCACACCTTGATCCCACCCAGCAATGACCTGTCCGGCACCGAGGCGGAAACCGAAGGTGCCGCTGCGGTCCCAGGAGGCATCGAACTGGTTCTTGGTCGACCACGCCACACCGACGTAGTGCACTTCGACGGGCTGGCCGGATGTGGCTTCTAGGCCATCGCCGATGTGGAGGTCCTCCAGCACCAACACGGTGGGCGGGGCCTCGTCGGGAATCGTTATCTCTGGCTTCGTCATGGCGGCGAGGGTACCGGCCCTGGCGTCAGCCTTGGCGAACACGGCGAACGAGCGCGGCCATCTCCACCACGACCTTGGCGCCGTCCTCGCCCACGTTGTGCCCCCCAGGAGCTTCCGACCGGGCCAGCGCCTGGTCAAGGTTCTCCACGGTGAGGGCGCCGAAAGCAATGGGCACACCGGTCTCAAGCTGCGCTTGCTGGATGCCGGAAGCACACTCCCCCGCAACGGATTCGTAGTGGGTGGTCTCGCCCCGAATCACGCAACCGAGGCAGATCACGGCATCTACTCGGCCCGAAAGAGCCCAAGTTTTGGCGGCCAATGGCAACTCGAACGCGCCCGGGACCCAGTCCTCGGTGGTGTCGGCGACGTCCACACCAGCGGCGGCTAGACCCCGACGAACGCCGTCGAGCAGCCGAAGGGTGATGTGTGAGTTCCAACGGGCTGAGATCACCGCAATTCGCAGTCCCTTGCCGTCCAGGACGGCCTCGGGCACTCCTTCGCCCTGGTGGTCGCCGGCCACGATTCAGATCTCCCGGTGGTCAGCGTGGACGTCGTCGGCCGAAGCAGGCGAAACGGCGCCGGCTGGATCAATGGGCAGGTCATCAAGGCCCTCGAGCAAGTGGCCCATCTTCTCGGCCTTGGTCTTGAGGTAGCGGATGTTCTCCGGATTGGGGGCGGTGATCGATGGCACGCGGGCGGTGATATCGAGGCCGAAGCCATCCAGGCCACCGTATTTGGCCGGATTATTGGTGATGATCCGCATAGAGGTGATGCCCAGATCTACCAGGATCTGCGCGCCGATCCCGTACTCACGGGAGTCGATGGGGAGGCCCTGCATTTCGTTGGCTTCTACGGTATCGGCGCCTTCATCTTGGAGCTCGTAGGCCCGGATTTTGTGGCCGATGCCGATACCGCGACCTTCATGACCACGCAGGTAGATGACTACCCCGGCGCCATCGTCGGCGATCATCTTCATGGCGGCGTCGAGTTGGACACCACAGTCGCAGCGCATGGAGCCAAAAACGTCGCCCGTGAGGCACTCGGAGTGGACCCGGACCAGGGTGTTGTCCGACGCGCTGATGTCGCCACGCACCATGGCGAGGTGCTGCTCACCGTCCAGAACAGACTCGTAGACGTAGGCCTGAAAATCTCCCCAGCCGGTGGGGATCCGTGCCTCTGAGACGAGGCGCACGAGCTTCTCGGTCTGGCGTCGGTAACGGATGAGGTCTGCGATCGAGATCATGTGAAGGTCGTGCTCGCGGGCGAAGCGGCGAAGCTCGGGCTGGCGAGCCATGCCCAGCTTGTTTTCGTCAACGATCTCGCAGAGGATTCCGGCCGGGTAAAGCCCGGCCATGCGAGCGAGATCGACTGTTGCCTCGGTGTGGCCCGCTCGCTTGAGCACGCCGCCCTCACGCGCTTCCAGCGGGAGGATGTGGCCCGGGCGGGCCAGGTCTCCGGGGCGAGTGGAGGGGTTCACCATGGCCAGCACGGTGGCGGCGCGGTCATAAGCCGAGATGCCGGTCGTGGTGTCGTGGCGGTAGTCGACGCTGACGAGAAATGCGGTCCGCATGCTTTCCGTGTTGGTCTCCACCATGGGGCGGAGGTCCAGCTCAGCGGCGCGCTCTGAGGTGATTGGGGCGCAGATGAAGCCTGAGGTGTGGTGCAGGAAGAAGGCGATCTTCTCCGGCGTCACATGCTCGGCCGCCATGATGAGGTCTCCCTCGTTTTCACGGTCCTCGTCGTCGACCACAACGAGGATTTCGCCTCGGGCGAAGGCTTGGAGGGCCACCGAGATCTCGGCCAAGGGACCGTGGTCCGACGGCCCCCGGTTGCCAGTGGTGGCGACGTTTTCGGAGATGGTGGTATCGGTCATGAGCGGTGTCCTTCCAACAACGATTCGACGTACTTGGCGATGACGTCGATCTCTAGGTTCACGGGGTCGCCCGGGCCTTTGTGGCCCAGGGTGGTGACCGCGGTGGTGTGCGGAATCACCGCAACGGAGAACCCGTCGGGGTGTAACGCGGCGACGGTGAGGCTGATGCCATCGATCGTGATGGAGCCCTTCTCGACGACGTAACGCAACAGGTCTGGCGCCATGGCGACCCGGAGGTCCGGCGCGCCCTGAGAAATGGTGCCGACCGCGTCTACGTGGCCTTGCACGAGATGCCCGCCGAGGCGATCGGCCAGACGAACGGGCCGCTCCAGGTTCACCCGGTCCCCCGGCTGCAATGCACCGAGGCAGGTGCGGTCGTAGGACTCCTGCACCACATCTGCCTCCCACCAATCTTGGCCCCAGGCGACCACGGTGAGGCAGGTGCCGTTGACGGCGATGGAGGCTCCCATCTCAACGTCGCCCAGCACAGTGGTTGCCCCAATCCGAAGCTTGCGACCCTGACGGGACACGACGGTCCCCAGTTCTTCGACGATGCCGGTGAACATCAGCG
>JANXNS010000155.1 GCA_025353965.1 Aquihabitans sp. | reverse complement strand
CTTCAGCGAGCCCGGGGCCGGGTCAGACCTGGCCGGGCTTTCCACCCGGGCCGAGCGAGACGGCGACGAATGGGTCGTCAACGGCCAGAAAGTCTGGACCTCCGGGGCCGACTCCTCGGACTACGGCATCCTTCTGGCCCGCACCGATCTTGATGCGCCCAAGCATCGCGGCATCAGCTACTTCCTGATCGACATGCACCAGCCCGGCATTGAAATTCGGCCCCTCCGCCAAATCACCGGTGCCTCACATTTCAGCGAAGTGTTTTTCACCGACGCACGCGTTTCGCACTCCGCTCTCCTCGGCGAGGTCAACGCCGGCTGGGGTGTGGCCATGACGACCCTGGCCAACGAACGCACCTTCATGGGTGGCCACAGCAGTGGCCCAACGCTCAACGACCTCCTCGTGCTGGCCAAGAACCTGGGCGTTGCGTCAGACCGCGTCGTGCGTCAGGGACTGGCCGCGGCGTACACCCGCAAGCAGGTCATGGGCTACCTCGGCCTGCAGGTCCGCACGGCCACCAGCCAGGGCCGCCCGCCCGGTCCGGGGGCATCGGTCCTCAAGGTCATGGCCGCCTGGAACATGAAGGGCAACGCGGAGTTGGCCCTGGCGATACAGGGGCCGGCGGGCATGCTCGCCGGCCCTGACGCGCCCGAAGTAGGCCGCTGGCAGCAGCATTTCTTGTCCGCACCGTCGATCCGCATAGCGGGCGGTAGCGACGAGATTCAACGCAACGTCATGGGTGAGCGCGTCCTGGGTCTCCCGCCGGAAACCCGGGTCGACAAGACCCTGCCCTTCCGTGAGCTGGCCAAAGGCATCGCTCAATGAAGGCCCGGGGCCGTGGCTGACCGCACGCCCACGGCGGAGCTCTCCCCCGAACAGCAAGATCGGCGCCGGCGGCTTATCGACGCTGCCTTCGAGCTTGGCGCCGCTGGGGGCTATGACGCCGTCCAGATGCGAGACGTGGCTGCCACCGCCAATATGGCGCTGGCCACGATTTACCGGAACTTCTCGTCCAAAGATGAGCTGCTCGCCGCGGCCATGACCGAATGGACCGTCCGTCTGCGTGACCGGGTGGCGCAGTCGCCGCCCAAGGGCGACACCGCAGCGGAGCAAATGTTCGACGTGCTCAACCGGGCGTGCCGGGCCATGGGCCGCCAACCCAAGCTCAGCGCCGCGCTGGTGCGGGCCCTGTCATCGGCCGACGTAGGCGTGCGCAACAGCGGGGCCGAGGTACGGGCCTCGATCGCGTCCACGGGGGACTCAATCCTGGTGGACCTCGAGCCTGAGGTCCGGGCCGACATCCTGGCGGTGCTCGGTCACGTCTGGTACTCCAGCTTGGTCTCCTGGGCTAACGGCCGCGCCACGTTCGACTCCGTAACCATCGAGCTAGAACGAGCCTGCCGAGTACTCATAGGCCCCTACGCCCCCTAAAAAGCAAAGTTGTCGCAGTTAGGCATTGGATTTCGCCATAACTACGACAACTTCAGCTGTGGGTGCGGTGGGTGGGTCAGATGGCGGTGTCTCGGTTGGCCCAGTAGGGATCTCGGAGCTTTCGTTTGTAGAGCTTGCCGTTGGGGTCGCGGGGCATGTCGGTCGTGTAGTCGATGGTCTTGGGGAGCTTGAACTTGGCCAGGCGCTCGCCGACGTGGGCCAGGAGCTCGGCGGTGAGCTCGTCGCCCGCTTCGACTCCAGGGGCAGCCTCCACCACGGCCTTAATTTCCTCGCCCCAATCCGGGTGTGGAATCCCAAAGACGGCAGCGTCAGCGACCTTGGGGTGAGTCAGAAACGCGCCCTCGATTTCGGCCGGATAGATGTTTACCCCGCCGGAAATGATCATGTCTGACTTGCGGTCATTGAGGAACAGGTATCCGTCGTCGTCGAGGTACCCAATGTCGCCAACGGTGAAGAAGCCAGCCTTCCGATTGGCGTCAGTTTTGGCCTTGTCCTTGAAGTATTCAAAGTCTGCCGTCGCCAGTTTCATATAGACCGTGCCGGGCACGTTTGCTGGTGCGTCTTGGTCCTCGTCGTCAAGAATCCGAATCTCTGAGGACGGCCACGGCAGCCCGACGGTGCCCGGCTTGGCCAGCCATTGCTCGGGCGAAACGACGGTGCCACCGCCCTCGGTGGCGGCGTAGTACTCCCAAATGGACGGGCCCCACCAGTCCAGCATTCGCTGCTTGATTTCCACGGGACAGGGGGCGGCGGCATGAACCATGGAGCGAGTGGACGTCACGTCGTAGCGCGCCTTGACATCGTCGGGCAACGCCAGAAGACGGTGGAACTGGGTGGGCACCATGTGGCTGCTGGTCACCCGGTATTTGTCAATCAGGGCAAGCATCGCTTCTGGCGTCCAACGGTCCATGAGTACGACCGGATGGCCTACATGGAGCGATGCACCCACGAAGGCCAAAACTGCGGTGTGATAAAGCGGTGACCCGCAGATGTGCACGTTGTCGTCGTAGGGCGCAATGCCGAACATGCCAAGGAAATACTGGCTGCCGGGTGCCGCGGCATCGGAGTCCGCGCCGGTGAGCTTGCGGCGTACGCCTTTGGGTTTGCCGGTGGTGCCCGAGGTGTAATGCATTGCTTGGCCGCCATCACGCTCGCCGGGCAAGGTGGCAGGCTGGCCTGCGGCGATCTCGTCGAACGGACTGAAGCCACCCACCTTCCCTGTGGCAAAGCAGTGATCGCGGTCCAGAGAAATTTCTCGGGCGGCGGCTTCGCACGCGTCGGCGAACCGTTCATGGCCAATGAACACGTCGGCCTCGGAATCGTCCACGATGAACGCGATCTCTGGACCTACAAGATGATGGTTGATCGGCGTGAGATACCAGCCCGCCTGAAGAGCGGCGAAGTACAGCGCCAGCATTTCGATGCCATTGGGCATCACCACCGCCACCCCGCCGCCGTGGGTTACACCCCGGGCCCGGAGCCCATGCACGATCCGGTTGGACCACGCCAGTAGTTCGCCGTAGGTGACTTCCGTGCCGTCCGGGTCCACCACCGCGAGTCGATCGGGCTGCTCCTGGGCCAGCCGCCAAAACCCAAGGGTCGGCGCCGTGTCGGTTGCGTCAGCAGTGTTGGTCATGGTCGTCCTGTCCAATGGAAAGAGCCGAAGATGTCGCAGTTGGGCGGTCTATATCGCCTTAACTACGACATCTTCGGGGGTGGGGGTGGGGGTGGGGGTGGGG
>JANXNS010000143.1 GCA_025353965.1 Aquihabitans sp. | reverse complement strand
CGCATCGTGGAATCAGGCGGTATGGAAATTGTGGCCCGGCTAGAAGCCGACGGCTACGAATCGTGGAGAACGCCGGTAGACGCATGAGCACCGTGCAGGCCACCCGCACGTTCGACGTCGCCAAGGTCAAGGCCGACTTCCCGCTCCTTCAGCGGGTGTTGGAAGGCGGGCCCATCCACTACCTCGATTCGGCGGCGTCGTCGCAGAAGCCCCAGGTCGTCATCGATGCCATGACCACCTACTACGAGACCATCAACGCCAACGTCCACCGCGGCGTCTACGAAATCGCAGAAGCAGCAACCAACGCGCTGGAGGCATCACGGATTCGTCTCGGCCAGTTCATTGGTGCCCCGAGCCCGGAGACTGAGGTGCTGTTCTCCAAGAACGCCACCGAATCACTCAACCTGGTGGCTCGGTCGTGGGGCGGGAGCAACCTGGGCCCTGGAGATGTGGTCTTGCTCACCCAGCTAGAGCACCACGCCAACATTGTTCCGTGGTTCCAACTCCAAGCCGAGAAGGGCTTTGAGATTCGCTGGATTCCCCTCACGGCAGATGCCCAGCTAGATCTCACAAACCTGGATGTCCTGCTGGATGGCGTCAAGATCCTGGCGCTCACCGCTATGTCCAACGTAACGGGCACGCTCACTCCAGTGGCCGAACTCACGGCCAGAGCCCATGCCGCTGGCGCCTTGGTTTGCCTAGACGCCTGCCAGTCCGTTCCCCACCAAGCCACCGATTTGGTCGCCCTAGGCGTGGATTTTGCGGCGTTCTCGGGCCACAAGATGCTTGGGCCCACGGGAGTCGGCGTTCTGTGGGGCCGCGAGGCCCTCCTGGAAGCCATGCCCCCGTTCCTGGGGGGCGGCGGCATGATCCTCAACGTCACGCTCGACGGTTTCGTGCCGGCAGACCTGCCCGCCAAGTTCGAGGCCGGCACCCCGCCTGTGGCGGAAATCATTGGCCTTCACGCGGCGGTGGACTACCTGGATGCCCTGGGCATGGACGCTATTCGCGAACACGAGATCAGCCTCACCGCCTACGCGCTCCACGCGCTCACCGAACGGTTTGGCGAGCAACTCACCATCCACGGTCCGGCAGGCGCCCACAGCCGGGGCGGCGTTCTCTCGCTCGCCATGGAGGGCATCCACCCCCACGACCTCTCGCAAGTCCTTGACCAGCACGCCGTTTGCGTGCGCCCCGGCCACCATTGCGCCAAGCCCCTTATGAAGGTGCTCGGCGTAGGCGCAACCGCCAGGGCCTCGTTCTACATCTATAACGATACCGACGATGTCGATGCGTTGGCCGACGCCCTCGCCGAAGCGGCAGACTTCTTCTCGTTCTGATCGCGCCGGCGTTCAGCCATCCCGAACCACACAGCGAGGCTCACCTATGCCAGGACTCGAGGATCTCTACCGCGAGATCATCCTCGACCATTACCGCTCCCCCCGGAACCGGGGAGAGCTGGCGTCACCCCCGGCCACCCGGACGGAGGGTTTCAACCCGCTGTGTGGCGACGAGATCGTGGTCTACCTGGACATCGACGACACCAACACGGTGACCGATATCCGTATTGGTGGGACGGGCTGCTCGATCAGCCAGTCGTCCGCATCGATGATGTCGGCTGCGGTCAGGGACAAGACCATCGTCGAGGTCAAGGCCCTCACCCGCGCCTTCAAGGGCATGATGTCGCTTCACGAGTCGTCGCTCGACACCGAAGCCGAGCTCGATGCCGAAGCAGCAGAAGCGGAAGCCCAGGCCGATGCGGGCGTAAAGCTCGGGGATCTGGAAGCACTCCGCGGCGTGGTCAAGTTCCCGGTGCGCATCAAATGCGCCACCCTCGCCTGGAACACGCTGCTCCAAGGCATAGAAGAGGCAACCGAAGCCAGCTAAGGCGGAAAAGTCTCACCCTCGACTGGAACTTGAGGCTTGGGAAGAGACGAGAACAACCTGGTCAGGGATGGTATTACACCCTCAGCGAGAGAACGTCGACTCAAATGGTCAACTTTTTCCAAACTTGAGTAGGGGAATAGCAACTTTGTTGGCATCGTTGTGTTAGTCCTCCACTACTCCTCCGAGGAGACCTTGTGACCAACTCCCCTACTGACACCACACTCACCTTGCCGGTCTTGCCGCTCACCAGCGGCGTAGTCCTCCCAGGAATGGTCCTCACCATTGCCTTGGAAACCGATGATGCCAAAGAAGCCGTGGCCGCTGCGGGCGAGGATGGCCGCCTTCTGCTCGTCCCCCGCTTGGACGACCGCCATGCCAATGTGGGCACCGTCGCCTCCATTGAGTCGCGAGGCACCCTCCCGTCCGGCGTGCCTGCTCTCGTGGTACGTGCGCACCACCGGGCCCTGCTCCGGGCTGGCGTTGCCGGCACGGGCAGCGTGCTGTGGCTGGAAGCTGAGCCGGTCCACCCCGAAGTGACCGACCTGGCCCGCGAGCGGGCCACCGAACTGCGGGCCGCCTTCAAGATTCTGTTCGAGGAACTCGGTGGCCGGCGCCTCGTCGAGGTACTAGGCGGCCTGGACGAGCCCGACGCCTTGGCCGACGCGGCTGGCTGGTGGCCAGACCTCGGCCTGGACCGCAAGATCGAGCTTCTCGAGACGATCGATGTGACCGAACGAGTCGAGAAGGTTCTGGGGTGGGTCAAAGAGGCCCTGGCCGAGCTGGAGCTGACCGCACGGATCCGCACCGAGGTCAGTGAAGGCATGGAGAAGAACCAGCGCGAGTTCATCCTCCGCCAACAATTGGCCGCCATCCGCAAAGAACTCGGCGAAGGCGCCGAGGACGGCGATGACGGCCCCGATGCCTACCGAGCCAAGGCCGCCGAGCGAGACCTGCCCGGCGCGGTCCGCACGGCCGTCGAGCGAGACATAGACAAGCTCGAACGGACCGGTGAGCAGTCGCCGGAGCACGGGTGGATTCGCACCTGGCTGGACACGGTGCTCGAGATTCCCTGGGGTGAGCGATCGGCGGACCAGCTCGATCTGGTTCACGCCCGCTCCGTCCTCGACGCGGACCACAAGGGTCTGGAAGAGGTCAAGGATCGCATCGTTGAGGAACTGGCCGTCCGCAAGCTGCGGGCAGACCGCGGCATCAACGACCCGGCCGACAAGAACGACACCGACCCCGCCAGCCCGACTGGCCCTCGTGGCCGGCAGCGCAACAGCACCATCCTCACCCTTGTCGGACCTCCCGGAGTGGGCAAGACCAGCCTCGGCGAGTCTGTCGCCCGGGCGCTGGGCCGGTCCTTCGTGCGGGTCGCCCTGGGTGGCGTCCGAGACGAAGCAGAGATCCGGGGCCATCGCCGCACCTATGTGGGGGCCCAGCCTGGGCGGCTGGTTCGGGCCATGACCGAAGCCGGAACCATGAACCCGGTCGTCCTGCTGGACGAGATCGACAAGGTGGGCAACGACTACCGCGGCGATCCGTCGGCGGCACTGCTCGAAGTACTCGATCCGGCCCAAAACCACGCCTTCCGGGACCACTACCTCGAGGTCGATCTGGACCTCTCAGACGTCATCTTCATTGCCACGGCCAACCAGCTCGACACCATCCCTGGCCCCCTGCTTGATCGCATGGAGATCGTGAGCCTTGACGGCTACACCGAGGACGAGAAAGTCGCCATTGCCCGCGATCACCTGCTGCTACGTCAGCTGGAACGGGCCGGCCTAGGCGCCGACGAAGTCGCCGTCTCCGACGATGCCCTTCGGACCATTATTGGCAGCTACACCCGTGAGGCCGGGGTGCGGTCACTGGAGCGGGCGTTGGCCAAGGTGCTGCGCAAGGTGGCTACCAAGGTGGGCGTCGAGCCCGGCGACCCCGTGGTCATCAGTCCCGAAACCGTGCCTGACCTTCTGGGCCGGGCGCGGTTCCATGACACCGACATTGCCGATCGTGTTTCGGTCCCCGGCGTGGCCACTGGCCTTGCCGTCACCGGCGCCGGCGGCGACGTGCTGTTTGTCGAGGTCACCGCGCTTCCCGCCGATGATGGTGAATCCGAGCAGTCGGGCCTCACCGTCACCGGTCAACTGGGAGACGTGATGAAGGAGTCGGCCCGCATTGCCCTCTCCTACGTCCGCTCCCATCGCGATGCCCTGGCCATCCCGGCTGGAGCTGATCGACGCAGCGTGCACGTCCACTTCCC
Source organism: Aquihabitans sp. (assembly GCA_025353965.1). Lineage (GTDB taxonomy): Bacteria > Actinomycetota > Acidimicrobiia > Acidimicrobiales > Iamiaceae > Aquihabitans. Next base: position 30,798 of record JANXNS010000143.1, on the reverse strand, counting down.
CGCTGGGGCCGTGCCCAAGGACGGCCCTTCCGCCGGGATCACCATGACCACCGCGTTGGTGAGCTTGTTCACCGGCCGCCCGGTCAAGGCCAACCTGGCCATGACCGGCGAAGTCACGCTGCAGGGGCGGGTGCTGCCGATCGGCGGCGTCAAGCAGAAGCTTCTGGCCGCCCACCGGCTGGGCCTTACCGAGATCATCATTCCGGCTCGCAATGAGGCAGACCTAGACGATCTGCCGGATGCGGTTCGCCAGGACCTCACCATTCACTTAGCCAGCGATGTGGCCCAGGTCATTGGCTGGGCCCTGGAAGAACCAGCGGTAACGGAGCTGGCCGCTTAGGCCCCGCCGCCTTTGGCGGGCGAGGGATAGTTCGGCGGAGCCTCATCCGCAGGCGGCCTTTCAAGCATTGTCGGGGCCCCTTTCTTGACGAACAGCTTGGCTCGGGCCCGGGGAATCTCACCGATTTTGTAGCGCTTCCCGCCGTCGATGTAGCGCATCATCCCGGTCCCCTCCTTGGTCTGCTCGTCCACGCCCGTGGCCTTTGCGTCCCACCAGATCTCGGTCATGTCGTCGACGGTCAAGAAGTCCGGAGTTTTGAAGAGGCCGTGGTCGCCAAATGAAATTTGTGGGCTCGTGGGGCTACCACCAGAGATGGGGTAAGCGAACATGCCGTCGCGGAATGTCTCGGCGGACAGGTTGGGGCCGGCCTGATGGATGCCGAGCATGAGTAGCCGGATGGGCTCATAGAGCACGCCGATGGTCAGCTTGGCCTGTGGCGGCGTGCCGTAGAACCATTGGTGCAGGCGCCACGACTCGCTCTGATTCTGGGGGAGACGGACCGGCAAGGGCGAAATGCCGAAGGCGTGCGCCCACTGCTTCTGATCGTACTGACGGCCAAAAACGGTCGTGTCGGTAAGCACGGTCCCGGAAATGACCCACTCCGGAAAATAGTCCTGATCGGTAGCGGCTTGGGTGAGGTAAATGGGCATGATCGGATCGCCGAGGAAGACCACGGTGGTGACGCCAGCCTCCTTGAGCTGGGAGATGATCGCCCGAGATTTCTCGGCCAATTCGGCAATCACCAGCTGGTACGTGAGACTTATCTTGGGCTTGTATCCGACGGCCTCGCCCTGCTTGAGGGCATCTGCGGTAGTCGCACCGAAGACGGGCGGATCTTGCTCAAAGTTGACCGTGCCCATAACCCGCTCTCTGGAGCGCATCTTGGGGTCACCAGCGAACTCCGCCTTCCGCTTGAACAACCGACCGATCACGTAGTCGCCCAGAATCGGTAGGAACTGTTCCGGGGTCATCGAGCTACCCCACAGGTACGGCGCGTTGTCCTGATAAGAGGTGTCCGGTAAGGCCAGACCACAGCCGAAGCAGAGCACCCCGCGCTTGGCCAGTTCCTCGGCGTAGCCCCCCTGCTGTCCCGGCCCGCTGAGCGAGGCGAAGGCACCAATCTCGGTGGCCACCGTGACGGCATCGGCCCGAGACGAGGTCTCGTCGGACCCCGTGCCCTTGAAGAACACGATCTTGATCTTGCGACCCCAGGTCTCGTATCGCGCTTCGAGAAGCTCGATGAGTTTGGTGCGCGTATCGCGCTGGGCCGCAACAGGATCAAGCAGCGCTTGCAGGCTGGCCGAGAGGTCATCGTCGGCGGACTCGTACGCGACAACGGTGATGGTGGTCGCCGTCACCCCTTGGGTGGGCAGGGGGGCCTTTACCCCAGGGCGAGCTACCACACACGGGGGCGAGTAGTTGGTGGGCACGGCCACCCGGCCCGTCTTCTGATCGCAGTTCTTGCCCCACTTGAACTTGGCGGTGGTGCCCGCCTTCTTGGCTTCTGCCCACGTGATCGGGAGCTCACCCTTGTTGCTTCCCGCGGCGGTGGGCTTGTGCGTGGTGAGCGCGGCGCCGCCGTCCCCCGTTGATGCCACAACGGTGACAAGCGCTATCGCGGCCAGGATCACGGCGAGGGGTCCGAACCGGGCGAGCGCCGAAGCTCGGGGCGGCGGGGTGTTGGTACGAGGCGTCATGACTGCGTCCTGGAGGGCGTAGGGACAGAGGGTTCAGCAGGGCCGGAACGGCCAATAACGGCAGCGTCGCCGCCGAGATAGGACTCAATGACCGCCGGATGAGCGAGCACCTCAGCGGGTGTGCCGGCGGTGATCAATTGGCCTTGATCAAGGGCAACGAGACGGTCGGAGATTGAAGAAATCAAGGCCATGTCGTGTTCGATCACCACGAGGCTGGCATCAAGCTCATCACGAATCCGCAAGAGCAACGGTGCGAGCGCCTCCGCCTCGCGCTGGGCAATGCCGGACGACGGCTCGTCTAGCAACACCACCGTGGGCGCATGCGCCAGGACGCAGCCAAGGTCCACCACGCGGCGCGAACCGGTGGAGAGTTCCCCGACGAACTTGTCACGGAAGGATTGGAGCCCAAGGAGTTCGATGAGCTCGTCAACCCGGTGATGGGCGCCGTGCTCGCTGTCGACAAAGGCAGGTAGCCGGAAGGCGGCATTGAGCGGGTCTCGCACATCCAGCCAACGTTCAAGGGCGACCAGTAGGACTTCCTCGACCGTGAGCGAGGGGAAAAGCCTCGAGTCCTGGAAGCTCCGGCCGAGGCCCATTGCAGCCCGCCGATGCGGACGGGCGTTGGTGATGTCGAACCCGTCAAGCGTGATCCGACCGGAGTCCGGTGCGAGGTAGCCCGAGATCATGTCCAGCAGGGTGGTCTTGCCCGCACCGTTGGGCCCGACAAGCCCGACGACTTCGCCCGGGGCAACGGAGAACGACACCTCGCTCACCGCCCGAATACCGCCAAAACTCACCGATGCCGCATCGACCACAAGCGCCGCCGAGCGCGGGTCAGGTACCTCGGCGTTGGCTGCGGTCGCCGGGCCCTTTGCCTCAGCCGGGATCACGGCGCCGTTGCTGGTCGAGCCGGTGCCGGCCAGCCCGGCGGCTGCGCCTTGAAGGAACACAGAACGCAACACGTCGGGCCGCTCCAATAGTTCAGCGGTGGGTCCGTGGAAGCGAATCTCGCCCTTCTCCATGAAGTACGCCGTGTCGGCCACGGTAAGGGCAATGTTCACCGATTGTTCGACCAGGATCACGGTGGTGCCTCGGTCCCTGAGGCTCCGCACCACCCCCAACAACTGCTCGACCACTACGGGCGCTAGCCCGAGCGATAGTTCGTCGATCATCAACAATTTGGGCTCCGCCAGGAATGCCATGGCGAGGGCCAGCATCTGCTGCTGGCCGCCGGACAAATCTGCGGCCGGGTCCTCCAGACGCTGGCGCAGGATGGGGAACAGCGTGAGCGCTTCTTCCACCCTCGCGGCGCGCACGGAGTCCTGGCGGCGCAGCAGCCAGCCAGCCGCCCGCAGGTTCTCGCCCACCGACAGCCCGGGGAACACGCCCTGGCCACCCGGAACCAGCGCAATGCCACGCGGCGCGATCTCTTCGGGCGGGGCATGGGTGATGTCTCGTCCGTCGAAGACAACTGCGCCACGGTCCGCAATCGATACGCCAGCAATGGCCTTGAGCAGGGTGGATTTCCCGGCACCGTTGGTACCCAGCAGGGCGATCACCTCACCCTGGTCCACGTCGAGGTCGACGCCGAATAGCACCCGCACGTCCCCGTAAGAAACCTGCACGCCGCGCACGCTGAGGAGGGGAAGTTTGCCGTCGGCGCGGTCCTGAAGCATCTGCGCCCGCGTGGCCGTTCCCATCCAGACCTGGGCGATGTCGTCGTCGATGACCGACCCCACCGAGGAGATCAGGAAACCGCCGACCAAGAACACCGGGACCAGCACCAGCAAGCCCCATCGGAAACCCCAGGAGTCCCCCACCCAACCCACGAAGGGGATGACGAGAAGCCCGGGAAGGACCCACAAGGCCCCGATCGAGAAACCCATGGAGCGGGCTCGGGGCGGAATCGCCAGCGAGAGCGAGGCCATGACCCCGGGGCCGACGATGACCAGCGCGCCAGCAACCATGGCATGGGCAACGACCGCCAAAACCACGTTGGGGGCAAGCGCAAACCCAATGGCCGCCACCGCGGCGACAACCGACGACGCCGCCAGTATCCGGAAAATCTCTGGCGCCCCCTTTCGGAACGCCCGGGTGGTCAGCTTGGCTCCGACGAACACCCCGAAGAGCTCGAACAGCTGAACCGGGACGTTGGCCATGGCCCGCTGAACTTCGGACAACCCGAACGTCTCCGAATACTGCAGCGACGCCAACGATCCGAGGCCGACAATCGATGCCGCCAAGAACGGAAGGGCCGTGAAGATCCGTCGAAGGCTCCGGATCGTCCAAACCATCCGGATCGCTTCGGCGAACGACGGCGGTTCCTCTTCAAGCGAGGTATCAACGCCCAGATTGGCCGCTTCCCGCTCGAAGTGGCCACGACCTGGATCCTTGAGGCGGGACCCGGCGATCACCAGTAGAAAGGTGGGAATGGCGAAGACCAGAAACGGTGCCCGCCAGTCAAAGGCCTGGGCCAACCCGGCCCCAACCAACAGACCAATGATGACCCCAATACTGTTGGCGGCCCGGTGAATGGAATACACCCGGGGGCGGCTGGCGATGGGGTAATAGTCGGCCAACAGACTGTTGTGCGTTGGGAAAACCACCCCTTGGCCTATGGCAGCCCCGGAACGCATCGTGAGCAACATCCACGTGGTAACTGCCAAGCCAGTACCCAGTGAAAATGCGCCCCACAACGCCGCACCAATGAGCGCAATCCGGACCCGGCTCGAACGGTCGGCAATGTGGGCAATCGGCACGGTCAGGAGCAGCGCCACGGCAGCGGCGATGGCGACAATGGAAAGGATCCCGGTGTTGCTCAGCCCGAAGTCATCACGAATCTCGGGGAGCAAAATCAGATAGGCGCTCCGGTCGAGCTCATCGGCCATGTTGAGCCCAAACAAGATGGCCAAGGGGTACAAGCCAGCCGCCCCCAGCCAACCCCACTTCTTGTCGCCCGTGGGGTCTGCGGGCTGCTCGGCCAGTGCGTCGTCAACAATCGTCGTACTCATCGAGTGCTCCCTACGGCTTTGGCCTCAGGCGCCTCGGCGGGATCGTCGATAACGGTCCCGGGACGCGGTGGAATGGCCACCTTGATCGCATCGGGCACAGCCAAATCGGCACCAGCCTCATCAGCTAGGAGGCTGGCCACCACGATCCCCCGCCGTACCGCAAGCCGACGCAGGAGCGCGTCCCGACCCCGGAAAACCAGTTTGCCGAGACCGCCGGGAAGCACCATCAGCACGAACAGCACCCCGATTGCTGATGGCAGCAGCCGCCAACTTTCCGGCAGGAAGAACCGGCCACCGCTGAGGTACACCGCTCCCAGCACCGCGCCCGTCAGCGAGCCGAGGCCACCGACCACCGCCGAGGTGAACACCCCAAGACTCTCCTGGGCCACGAAGAGTTCTTCGTCGTAGGCACCGTTGGCCTGGATCAGCAAGCACCCGCCTATCGCAGCCAGGAAGCCCGAAAGCGCGAACCCGGTGAGCTTGGCTCGAACGACGGGGACCGAGAACGCGGCCGCAGCTCGCTCGTTGTCCCGGACCGCAATGAGCGCACGGCCGGTGCGGCTCCGGCGGATGCCCGCCACGGCGATGAAGCACAACACCACCACCACGAGTACGAACTCATAGCGAGCGGTCTGGCCCCGGAGATCAATCGTGCGAAACAGCAGCCGTTCGTCCAACGCGCCACGAGGGATCCACGTCTGTTCCTTCCGGTTCAGGAAGAAGTTGGAACAGGCCAGAGCAAAGGCCAGCGTCGTGACCGAGAGATACAGGCCCGGCAACCGCAGCGCCGGCAGACCGACCACCACCGCCACTGCAGCACCGGCAAGGCCGGCCAAGATGATCGCCAAGCTGAGGTCCAAATGCCAGGTTTGCGTGGCCACCGCACCCACCACCCCGCCCACACCAGCGAACGACATTTGCCCGAGGGACACCTGTCCCGCCCAGCCGGTGAGCACCACAACCGAGAGAACAATGAGGGCGAACGCCACCACCGTTCGAGCCCGGACCAAATCCCCGGGGCCAAGGATGAGGGGGAGGGCGGCGGCCGTCGCGACAACCAGAATTGGCGTGAGCACCCGAGCGATTCGGACCGGAAGGAGTCCGGCCAGTTCGCGCGGGACCGGTCGGATCTCATCCGATGAAGCCCACGACGAGGTGCCGTCAACGTCCTTGCGCTGCCCCGAGGTTCGGCGCAACACCAGCACGGCCAGGACTACCAAGGCGAGAATCACGTAGGTGCGTCCCGGCGAACCCGGGTTGTTGACGTCGATGCCCTGGCCCAGGACGCGCAGGGCAATAGCCGACGCCGTGACTGCCGGGAGGTGGTCCAGCCGGCCGAGCACCATGGCGGCAAGTGCGAATACCAGCACCTGCGGGCTGAGGGCGGCCGCACCACCCACGCCAAAGATCGAGGCGTGGAGGAAGACCCCGACGAACGAGAGCACGGCGGCAAGGGCCCACACCAGGGTCTGTAATCGACGGACCGGGATCCCGAGCACCGCGGCCCGATCGGACCGCTCGGCACTGGCCCGCAACGCAACGCCAAGGTCGCTCCCGCGGAGGAAGAGTCCCAGGCCAATCAGCAAGATCGGCGCAACGATGACCGCCAAGATCTCGCTTCCACCGAACAGTTGCGTACCAATCGAGACCTTCCAAGCCACCGGATCGGGAATGCGCTTGTCGGCAAAAATCTGGAGGTGCCAGAGCTTGGGGAGGAGCAGGCCACACACGATGAGCAACTGCGAGAGGCCAATGGTGGCCACCGTAAGCAGCAGCCGCGGGGCCCGGAAGAAGCGCCGGATGATCACCATCTCGATGACGGCCCCCAGCACTAAGGCAGAGGCCAGCCCCGCAATCACCCCGACCAGCCAGGGCAGCCCACTCACCGAGATGATGCCGACGGCCAGCACCGTCGGCACCGTGCCAAGGTCCCCCTGGGCAAAGTTGATGATCCGATTGGATCGGTAGATCAAGGCCATGCCCATGGCCACCAGGGCAGTGAGAAGACCAACGATCACACCGAGGGACCACGCACCAGCGCTGGTGGGGAAGGCGACGAGTTGCAGGCCGACGATGGCGATCGCCGGCACAAACGGGACGAGAGGTTGAAGCCCGCTCGGGAGCCGAACAGCTGACATGGCTCGAGACATGCTCGGCATCGACTCCCTCGTGGATCGGTTCACCCGGCCGGTCAACTGACCCTGCGGCGAAGTCCTTGCACCGTAGCTGCAAATTCTTTACCGTGTCGGACGTCACGTCACCTTAGTTGTCGAATGTCTTCCCGTCTCCAGAGCCGTCCTGAACCTGGTTGATCGCTTCGGCCAACCGGCAATCTCGGTCCGTCAGGCCACCTTTGTCGTGGCTCACCAGGTCGATTGTGACCGTGTTCCATGCATTCGACCAATCCGGGTGATGGCCGAGCCGCTCCGCCTCGGCGGCCACCCGGGTCATGAACGCGAACGCCTCAGCAAAGTCGACGAACACAAACTCCCGGTGGAGCCGTCCGTCCACCGCCACCCACCCCTCAGGAGCCAAGAGCGGAGTGAGGTCAGGTTCAGCCATACCCAGATCCTGCCCCAGCCCGCCGAAGATGTCGCAGTTAGGCGCTCCATACCGGCCTAACTGCGACATCTTCGGAAGCTTTTTTACCACTTTGCCGTGCTTACTAGTACGTTTCTGTGTATTCGACACTTCCCGTCGAGGCAGACAACCTGAGGAAACCCCCCACATGAACCGAACGTTGGTAGCCCGTGCCAAAATCGACCCTCCATCGAAACCTGGCCCCCTGCGACCCCCGCCACCTAGCCGACGAAATCCGCTGCGGACAGCCGGCCTCGCGATACTGCTGGCCGTCGTGCTCGGAAGCTGCACGTTCCACTCCGGGAAACAAATCGAGGTGAGCTACACCGGCACCCGCTACCGATTCACGATTTACCAGATGCCGAGCGCTGCTCTGGTCGGTCTGCGCCTCCAATGCCAGGGCCAACACGGCCAAGCTCGGGAGACCTGGAGCCGGTGTTCACTTACCTACCTTCGAACCAAGATTCATGTCTCCTCGAGTGGCACCATGGAGTGGAACCATTTCACCGAGGGGGGCCGGTGGGCGGACTACGCGGGTGCCATAGATGACGTGTTATCCGGCGGCATTGCAAAGACCCGAGGCGGCCAGTACTACGCAAACCGCTGCGTCGTCGGTGACCATGCGGCATTCGGCGCCTACAACTGGACCTATCGGATCGATGCCGACAGTCACTGCAAGCGGGGGTCATACGCCACATGAATTCCCTAGATCCAACCTCAAAACCATCCGGCCGACCGTGGTGGCTGGCCATCGTCGTGGTGCTCGTCATGGCCATTGCCAGCGCAGCATTTGTCCTACGACCTACAGGCGAGGGCAAGCCTCCGGACACCTACTGCCTCTCGTTCAGTCGGCCCACGGCAGCAGTGGACCGCCTACGAGCCACCATCAAGGCCGATCCCACCAGCGATGAGGTTGGCTATTTGGCTGCAGGCTCACGGCTCACGTATTCCGACAGCATCGCTCGGTCTGCACCCACTGAGGTCAGACCGGAGGCGCTCCTCGTGGGGCGCGGGATCCGCAAGGCACTCCGCGACCACTCGACTCGGCCGCTCGACGACAAGAGTTTCCGCCAGGCTGTCCGCACACTTGATCAGCGCTCGGCCGCTGACTGCCCAAGGTCGGCCAGCCCCGGTTGATCGGCCCCAACCCCACGAAGATGTCGCAGTTATGGCGACAGAGACTGCCTAACTGCGACATCTTCGGTCGGCGGCGGTGGGGGTGGGGCTAGCGCTCGGCGAAGGGGCCTGGGCCGAAGGGGTCTTTGTAGACGTCGACTGGCTTGGCGTCTGGGTCGTCATCGACGTAGGCGGCGTAGCCGTCGGTCTCCAATTCGTCGGCCAGTTCGGCCCCGCCGGTGGCCTTGATCTGGCCCTTCACCAGGATGTGGACCCGGTCGACCTTGAGTTCGCGGAGCAAGCGCGTGTAGTGCGTGATCGCCAGAACGCCGAGGCCGGTCTCGCTGGTCGCTTGTTCCACCCGGCGCGAGCAGTCGCGGAGGGCGTCTACGTCGAGGCCGGAATCCAGCTCGTCGAGGATGGCGATCTTGGGGCGGAGCACACCGAGCTGGAGCGTCTCGTTGCGTTTCTTCTCGCCACCCGACAGGTCCACGTTGAGATCCCGGCCAAGGAACCGCTCGTCGAAGTTGATACGGCCTGCCTCTACGGCCACGAGGGCAGGGACCTCTGAAGCATCCCGTCCACCAGCGGCGAACGACGCTTGCAGCATGGCTTCTACCGACACGCCCGGCACCTCGGTCGGGTATTGCAGTGCGAGAAAGAGACCAGCCTGGGCCCGTTCCCAGGTGTCCAGCGCCAAGACATCGACGCCGTCGAGGGTGACCGAGCCCCCAGTGATTTGGTAACCGGGACGGCCCATGATCACGTGCGACAGGGTGCTTTTACCCGACCCGTTCGGACCCATCACGGCGTGAACCTCGCCGCTGCGAACCACGAGGTCGATCCCCTGGAGGATCTCTTTACCATCGACACCGGCCCGCAGGCCTTCGATCACGAGCTCAGACATTGGCGCCATCTTCGGTTGGTTCGGGCAGGGTGACCACGACATCACCGTTCAGCACGTGGGCCTCATAGACCGGCACGGGGCGGGTGGCCGGGAACGCATCGGGTTCGCCGGTGACGAGCGAGAACGAACTGCCGTGCTTCCAGCATTCGATGTGGCAGGTGTCGACATCAACTTCGCCCTCGCTGAGCGATACGTCGGCGTGGGTACAACGATCCCCGATGACATAGACGCTTTGGTCGATACGGATGACCGAAAGGCGGCGCCCGCCAACGTCTACGCGGGTGGCGCCGCCATCGGGCAGGTCTTTGAAGGAAGCAACGATGATCCCAGTCATCGGAGGTCTCCGGCGGTGCGATCCAGCTTGGCGGTGATGCGGTCTCGGACTGCGGCGATGGCCCCAGCGGCGGGGAGGGCACGGACCACTTCGTCGAAGAAGCCGGCCACGATCAGGCGGTCCGCCATCTTGGGGGCGACGCCCCGGCTCTCAAGGTAGAACCGCTGTTCGGCATCGACCGGCCCCACCGTGGATGCGTGGCTGCAGTGGACGTCGTTTGTTTCGATTTCAAGGTTGGGTACGGACTCCGCCCACGCCGTGTCGGACAACTTCACGTTGCGGTTGGTCTGGAAGGCATTGGTGCCGCGGGCTTCCTTGTCGACCCGGATGAGCCCGGTGTAGACGGAGCGACTGTGGCCCCCGACCGCGCCCTTGAACAACAAGTTCGACGTGGTGTCGGGTGCATCGTGGTGTTGGAACGTCCGGAAATCCAGTGTCTGGTGGCCTTCGCCGAAGTACGCGGCGAGCAGGTCTCCGTTGGAACCGCGGCCGGCCAGCGTGCAGTCGGTACGGATCCGGGCGTACTCGCCGCCGAGGCCCACGAGGCCTGCCTTGAGATCCGCCTCCTGATCGATGCGGGCGACCAGCGACCCAATCTGCCAGCCGTCCTGACCGAGTTCTTGGATGTGGAGGTAGCCAAGGCGTGCACCGCGGGCGACCTCGAGTTCGGTGAGTGGCACCGAGAGCACGGCGCCAGGGCCAGAGGACACGTGGTCCACCACGGTTGCCTCCGCGCCTTCACCTAAGCGAACAACGAGGCGAGGAAAGACCGCTTTGCCAGCGGTGGCGAGGTGGTTGGTGACCAGGATCGGAGCATCTAGGCGAACGCCCCGAGGCACCGAGATCACGATGGGGTCGAGTGCGAACGCATCGTTGAGGGTGGCAAAGACGTCCGGGCCGTCGGCGGCAACAACACCCAAACCCGAAGCGGCAGCATCGGTGAGGGCGGAGGCCGTGGCGACCACAACGCCTTTGGCGACCCATTCCGCTGGAAGTTCGCTGATCGACGCGACGCCGTCGAGCACCGTGACGGTGACCGCGGCGCCGCTGAGGACGTCGTCCACGGCAGGGGCGATGGGTGCTGGCCCGCCAACCGCAGGCGTCCACGCGGCCAGGTCAAGGTCGGCGATGCGGGAGTATCGCCACACCTCCTCCTCTGGGCTTGGGAGATGGGCGGCGGCGAACCGCTCGGCGGCGGCGACCCGGCGGTCACGCAGCCACTCTGGGCCGGCCAGGGCGGCGGCGGCTTCGGCGGTGAACGAGCTCAGGGCAGTGGACCTCTTTGTAGGCGGAGCGGTACGAACCGTCCGTAAGACCAAGAAATGATCCTACCGGTGGGCGTCTCCCGTCCCCAACGCGCCGGGCTCCTTCGGCGGCTAACCATCGGAGGGAGTGCCCGTCGACCTGCGTCCGCAGGGGACAGGCGGGCTGGCATACTGCGTCGGTGCCAATGAGGCAAGACTGCAAATTCTTCGAATCCCGGACCTATGGGAACGGCGAGACCGTACGAAAGTGCGACCTCGATCTCGCTCCGGAGGCCCCGTGGCGGTGCCCCGCAGAGTGCTCGGGCTACCAGCCTCGGCTGGCCGACGTGAACTGGAAACACGGTTCGCTGGTCACGCCGCCCCCACCCGCGGAGCCGCCCGGGTTGGATGAACGGGGCGACGAAATCGCCGCGCTGCTCGATGCCGCCGAGGACGTCGTGAACGCGGCGGGCCCTTCGATCATGGCTGAGCTTGAGGCCGAGCAGGCCCGCGATGCTCGGGGCGGGCGGTTCGCCAAGCTGTTCCGGCGCAAGCGCCGAGACTGACCGCCCACAACGAGCCAGGCCGGTTCAGTTGGCAGCGCCTGCACCTGGCTCCGTAGCGTCCTCGTCGGTGGATGCTGCGCTCTACGAATCGTTCTCACGAGACCAGTGGCGCGCCCGCCGAGCGGCGACGCCGCTGACCCTTACCGCGGCCGACCTGGACGAGCTTCGTGGTCTCAACGAGGCGCTCGACCTGGACGAGGTGGAGTCGGTCTACCTACCCCTGTCGCGGCTGGTGAACCTCCACGTGACGGCGGTGCGCACCCGCCAACAGGCAACACAAACCTTCCTGGGCCGAGAGCAACCGCCGGTGCCGTATGTGATCGGTGTTGCGGGCAGCGTGGCCGTCGGCAAGAGCACCACCTCTCGCGTACTCCAGGCACTGCTGGCCCGTTGGCCCGATCACCCGCGGGTGGACCTGGTGACCACCGATGGGTTCCTTTTTCCCAACGCCGAGTTAGAGCGCCGGGGCATCCTCAAGCGCAAGGGCTTTCCCGAGAGCTACGACGTCCGCCGCCTTCTCCAATTTCTGCGGGACCTGAAGTCCGGTGCGTCTGAGGTGCGGGCCCCGACGTACTCCCACCTCACCTACGACGTGCTTCCACCGGAGGACGATGTGGTGGTCCGTCAGCCGGACATTCTGATCGTCGAAGGCCTCAACGTGCTCCAGGCCAGCCGGGGCACAACAACGTTCGTGTCGGACTTTTTCGACTTGTCCATCTACGTCGACGCCGACACCGCCGATGTCCAGCAGTGGTACGTCGAACGGTTTCACACGCTCCGCGAAACCGTATTCCAGCAGTCCGACTCGTACTTCCAGCGCTTCGCCAACCTCTCGGTCAAGGAGGCAACGGCCACCGCCCTGGACATCTGGCGCGAGGTCAACGAGCGCAACCTCGTCGCCAACATCGAGCCCACCCGAGAACGGGCCGACGTCATCCTCCGCAAGGGCCCCGACCACCACGTAGACGAAGTTCGCCTCCGCCACATCTAGCTGGGCGGGAACGCCAGCTCGCTGTCGTGGGACAGGAATACCCGCTGGGGATTCAGCGCTCGCAGCCGGGCGAGGCTTTGCGCAGCTTCAGAGCGCCAGTCCTCATCGTGAAGATTCGAGGTCTCAAGATCGCCCGTCCATCCGTCGCCACGAAAGATGCATTGAGCAGCGATCACGACGACCCCGTCCGCTGAGGTGACCACGACGGCCTGGTGGCCAGGAGTGTGCCCGGTGTCAGGAGCGCTTCCACGCCAGTACAAATGTCGGTGTCACCGCTGAGCACACGCGACCGATGTTCGGGCACCGTGGCCCAGTCGTCGACGGTGTAACCCGGCTCCCGGGCTGCTTCCAGCTCGGCGCCTTGGACAGCGACCGGGCATGACAGTGCGTGGTTCTGCCCGCAGTGGTCGAAATGGAGATGACTGTTGATGATGAGCTGCACGTCGCGTTCATCGACACCACAACGGTTCAGTTCCGCGACGATCGACCGCGATTGGTGGGGGTAAAGCGAGTCGATGAAATCGTTGCCGTACCCAATCCCAGTGTCCACGAGGAGGGGACCGTCAGGGTGGTGGATGACGAACGCGTGGACCGGAAACGGGGAGAAGGTCCCGTACTCCGGATGAAACTCGGGGACGGCGTCGACGTGGGCTAGTTCCAACACGTCGATACGCGGCACGGTGGCGAGAGCAGGCACGACGGCATCTTCGCACCCGCGTTCCATGACCACCACGTATTCTGCGGTATGCCTATTCATGGAGAGTATGAGCCGAGTTCGTGGGACTGGGTCCGGGACCAGGTCGCCGATTACGAGGCATCTGGTGGTCAACAGGCCAACACCTTGCTGGACACCGGAATCCCAATCATCGTGTTGACCACGCTGGGCAACAAGAGCGGCAAGGTCCGCAAGATGGCCCTCATGCGCGTCGAGCACGAGGGCGAGTATTCACTGGTCGCCTCGCAGGGGGGCATGCCGACGAACCCCTCCTGGTATTACAACCTCATCGCTGATCCAACCGCTTTAGTAATCCAGGACGGCTCCGAGCCACACGATTATGTCGCTCGCGAAGTGGCCGGGGACGAAAAAGCCACCTGGTGGAAACGGTCGGTGGCGATATACCCGCCGTACGACGAGTACCAGGCCGCCACCACCCGAGTCATCCCGCTGCTAGTCGCCCGACGGGTCGAGGCCTAGGTCCCTTCCGGCGTTCAGTCCGAGCGTCGTCGGGCACGACGAAACGTGAGACATCCGAGAGCGACCAACGCTGGCACTGCCAGGATCACGAAGTCCCGCAAAGTCGCCGCGGTTCCCGACATGCAGTGGTTGGTCTCGCTGTAGGACTCGAATGCGCATCGCCGGCTACCGCTCGCCACTTGAGCGGTCCACCCAGCGCCGACCACAACAAGGGCCAGACCGGCGATGGCGGCGCGGCGGGCAGCGGCCGAGCCGGTTGCGGTCTTCACGAAAATGGCGGCAAACGTTGCCCCTAGGACCGCAATGAGCACGCCGAGCGCAGCTATGTTCGGGTCGGGAAAGGGATAGCCCGAATCGCCCCTAAGGCGTAATCCGAAGAACAACGGATACGACTCCTCAGCGGCGCCCCAAAGGCCGAGGCCCATGACCACGACGCCGTAAGCACCACCAATGATCACCCCAACGGCGCCCGCCTTAGTAAGCGCATGGCCCGACTGCGTCTCGGTCATTGCCCGCTCCCCGTCTAAACCTCATGCCGTGGAACAACCTACCCGGCGCCGATGCCTCGCACTCGGTGGCGATCTTGCCGGTGCGGAAGCCGCATAGAGGTAGGCGTACTTCCCAGCGACGGCACCGTCTCCACCGGAAGGGGCCATCCGAAGCTGCAAGGCCCGACGACTGGTAGCCATGGTGATGGCCGCTGATCAATCCGCTGACGTCTTCGCCTCCGCTTTGCTCCCCGCAGGCCCCCTCGGCACCGTCGCCCGCTGTTGGCGCTACCCGGTCAAGTCGTTCCAGGGCGACGAAGCCGCCGAGTTGACCATCACCGCTGGTGGCGTCGCCGGCGACCGAGCCCACGCCCTGTTGGACACCAAGACCGGGCACCTCATGTCGGCCAAGCGAACCTCGGCCCTGCTCAGCGGGCTGGCCACCGACGACGCCATCACGCTGCCTGATGGCACAACGGTCGCCCTCGACGATCCCGGAGCGGACGACGCGCTGTCCGCCTGGCTCGGTAAGCCCGTCCACCTGGCCGGGCTGGACGAAGCGGGCGAGCTCACCTTTGAGATGACGTTCGATCCACCCAACGACGAGTCCGAGTACTACGAGATCCCGGTGCCAGCCAACACCTTCTTGGATCTGGCCCACATCCACCTCATCACCACCGCAACACTCGCCGGCTGCGCGGCATCCCGGCCAGATCTCAACTGGGATGTCCGCCGATTCCGCCCCAACCTGTTGCTGGATGTGCCCGGCGAGGCCTTCGTGGAAGGCACCTGGATGGGCCGCGACATCAAGGTCGGTTCCGTCGTCCTACACGTGGACGGCCCCACGGTGAGATGCGCCATGCCACTACGCGCCCAGCCCGGCGGGATCGACCGCGAGCCAGGCCTGTTCGCCGCCATGAACGAGCTGAACACGATGACACCCAACCACTTGGGGGCCTACGCCACCGTGGTCACCCCGGGCACCGCCCGCCCGGGAGACTCGGTGGAACTGCTCTAGCCGACGGAGCCTTCCATCTGCAGTTCGATCAGCCGTGACCACTCAACGGCATATTCCATGGGCAAGGTCTTGGTGACCGGCTCGATGAATCCGTTGACCACCATGGACATGGCCCGATCTTCTGACAGGCCTCGGCTCATGAGATAGAAGAGCTGCTCGTCGGCCACCTTGGACACGGTTGCCTCGTGGCCCACGATGGCATCTCGGGCCCCGATCTCCATGTAGGGGTAGGTGTCTGACGTGGAATCATCGTCCAAAATCAGCGCGTCGCACTGCACGTGGCTCTTGCAACCGTAGGCGCCGTCTTCTACCCGGACGAGCCCACGATACGAGGTGCGGCCGCCATCCTTGGAGATGGATTTGGACACGATCTTGGAGGTGGTCTCCGGCGCCGCATGCACCATCTTGGAGCCCGTGTCCTGGTGTTGGCCGGCGCCGGCATAGGCCACCGAAAGCACCTCGCCCGAGGCCTTCGGGCCAACCAGCCACACCGCCGGGTACTTCATGGTCAGGCGGCTGCCGATGTTGCCGTCGATCCATTCCATATGGCCTTCCGCCTCCACCCGAGCCCGCTTGGTGACCAGGTTGAAGACGTTGTTCGACCAATTTTGGATGGTGGTGTAGGTGACCCGAGCCGACGGCTTCACGATGATCTCGACCACGGCCGAGTGCAAGGAATCCGACGTGTAGGTGGGGGCTGAGCAACCCTCGATGTAGTGAACCTCGGAGCCCTCATCGGCGATGATCAGCGTGCGCTCGAACTGGCCCATATTTTCCGCATTGATGCGGAAGTAGGCCTGCAGCGGCATATCGACCTTGACGCCGGGCGGCACGTAGATGAATGAGCCACCGGACCAGACGGCGGTGTTGAGCGCGGAGAACTTATTGTCGTTGGCCGGGATGATCGTGCCGAAGTACTGCTTGACCAGTTCCGGGTGCTCGCGCAGGGCCGTGTCCATGTCGCAGAAGATCACGCCCATCTGCTCAAGGTCTTCACGGTTGCGGTGGAACACGACCTCCGACTCGTACTGAGCCGTGACACCAGCCAGATATTTGCGCTCGGCCTCAGGAATCCCCAGCTTCTCGTAGGTCTCCTTGATGGCATCGGGCAGGTCATCCCACTCGTCGACCTGTGACTTGGTGGGCTTGATGTAATAGAAGATCTCGTCGAAGAAAATCTCCGACATGTCGCCGCCCCAGTTGGGCATGGGGCGCCGCTCGAAAGCCGCCAGGCTCTTCATGCGGTTCTTGAGCATCCAATCCGGCTCGCCCTTCATCCACGACATCTCATTGACGATGTCGGTGTTTAGGCCTCGCTTGGGCTTGAAGACGTAGTCCTCAGCGTCGGACCAGCCGAGCTTGTAGCGCCCAAGGTCAAGATCGGTGACAGCCATCGCAATGATCCTCTGGTGGTTGCGGGTGCCCGGGTACCTACCCGGTCAGGAATTTCTCCTACGGCGATGGTATCAATTCGATCAGCGTGGTCCCACCCCATGGACGGCCCGGTTCGCATACAACGGCGCGTGCGGGTAGTCATCCAGCACCAGCCGGGCCACTCGATGGCATTCATCCAGGTGCGGATAGCCCGAAAGAATAAAGGAGTCGACCCCCAACGCCCGATAGGCGTCGAGCTTGCCCCGAACCTGATCGGGGTCGCCCACGATCGCTGCTCCCGCGCCAGAACGGCCCCGGCCAATCCCGGTCCAAAGGGTGTCCTCCACATAGCCGTCATCATCGGCCCCATCCCGCAGCTCGCCCTGACGGGCAACACCCGCCGATGCCGTATCCAGCGAACGTCCCCGGATAGCGGCGCCGGTGTCATCGTCGAGCCTCGACACCAGCCGCCGAGCGGCCTCCCGAGCCTCGGACTCTGTCTCGCGGACGATCACGTGAACCCGGTAGCCGAACCGCAACGTCCGTCCGTGAGCGGCGGCCCGGGCCTGCAAATCGCTCACGATGGCGGCCACCGCCGGCAGCGTGTCTGGCCACATCAAATACACATCGGCGCCTTGCGCGGCCACCTCTCGCGCCGCCGGGGAGAGGCCGCCAAAATAGAACGGCGGGCAGGAGGCAGTGGCAGTGGCAATCCTTGGTGGGGCCAGCTCCAAGTCCACGAATTCGCCGTGAAACGACACGTCCCGGCCCGCCAAGAGGGCACGCAGCACCGTCAAGATTTCCAGCGTGCGGCGATAGCGCGGCTCGGACGCCAACTGCTGGCCTGGTAAATCGCTGGAGATGATGTTCACCAGCAGGCGACCACCCAACATCTGATCGAGCGAGGCCAGCTGGCGGGCCAGCTGCGGTACCCACAACTCCCCCAGACGGACCGCAACCAGCGGCTGCAGGCGTTCCAGGATCGGGGCGACCCCTGCGGCAAACGCCACGGGATCAATGCCTAGCGAATACCCCGAGGGCAACAGGATCGAATCGAACCCGCTGGCCTCGGCGGCCAGCGCAATGTCTCGGCAGTGTTCGAAGCTGGCGGCCAGCGTCGGGTCCGCCACACCGAGAAACTCGTAGTCGTCGTCGCACAGCGCGCCGAACCAAGCAACTTCGGGCAACCCGCGTTCTTCGGTCACGGAAGCGGCACGCCCGCGGCCGCCAGCACCCGGTACAGATCGGACCGATCCAGATGAACGTCCAACGCCGCGCTCGCCGTGCGCAACCGCCCCGGGAACTGCGTGCCCAAGATGGCGACCGGGCGGAACGGCATGGCCAGCACGAACGCCACGGCCACCGCCGCTCGATCCACGCCTTCCCGTTCGGCCAACTGATCCAACACGGCCAGCAGAGCCGGATCGAGGTCATCACCGGTCGCCAAGCGGCCACCGGCCAGCGGGCTCCAGGCCAACACGGTGTGGTCCGCTCGCATGGCCAGATCTCCGGTGCCATCGAGGAGCGGGGCCAGGTGGACAGCCGACAATTCCGGCTGGGTCGAGACGATCGGCGCCTCAAGGTGCGCGGCCAACGCCTCCGTCTGGGCGGGGGTGAAGTTTGAGACGCCGATGGTGCGCACGGCCCCACTGGCCACCAGGGAATCGAGCGCCTCGGCGGTCTCGGCGGGATGGGCCAGAAGATCCGGGCGATGGATCTGGTACAAGTCGATCAGGTCCACGCCGAGCCGGCGCCGGGACGCGTCGCACGCAGCCTGCAGGTAAGCGGCCGACGAGTCATACGAACGGCCCGGGACAATCCCACCCTTGGTAGCCAGCACCATGCGATCGCGCAGCCCTGGGGCTTCGGCCAACACCCGGCCCAACAACTCCTCCGCCGCGCCAAAGCCAACCCCACCGAACCCGAGCCCGTAGATGTCGGCCGTGTCGATGAGGTCCATGCCCTCATCCAGCGCCGTTTCGATCAGCTCCCGCGCCGGGGCAACGTCGGTGCCCACAAAACGCCAGCACCCAAACGCCAGCGGACCAACCGGTTGATCCGGCCCGATCAACCGGGCACCCGCGTCGACAAGGGATGGCAGCTCTGATTGATCAGTCACGGCGGTGGAGCGTACCGGCCTCTGCCAGGCTGGCGTCATGGTTGGGACCAGGAGCGACAGCATTCGGTACGGAATCATCGGCACCGGGATGATGGGAGTTGAACACCTATGGAACCTGCACCACGTTGCTGGCGCTCAGGTGACCGCCATCGCTGACCCCAATGGCCCCAGCCGTGATTTTGCGGTGGCAGCCGATGAGGGTAAGAGCAACTTCGAAGTGTTCACCAACCACCAGGACCTGATCACATCGGGCCTGGTGGATGCCGTGGTGATCGCCACGCCCAATATGACCCACCAGGCCGTCCTGAACGACGTGTTGGCCACCGACCTCCACGTGTTGGTGGAGAAGCCGCTGTGCACCACGGTTGGCCACTGCCAGGAGGTGATTGCCGCCGCTCGAGGCCGCACCGGAATTGTGTGGGTGGGCCTGGAATACCGATACATGCCGCCGATCGCCCGGCTACTCCAGGAAGTGCGGGCGGGTGCGGTGGGCCGGCCCGCCATGGTGGCCATCCGTGAGCACCGGTTCCCGTTCCTGGAGAAGGTGGGCCACTGGAACCGTTTCAATCGAAACACCGGCGGCACCCTCGTGGAGAAATGCTGCCACTTCTTCGACCTGATGAATCAGGTCACCAACGACCGTCCGGTCCGAGTCCTGGCCTCCGGCGCGCAGGACGTGAACCATCTCCATGAGGCCTACGACGGCGAAGTGCCAGACATTCTGGACAACGCCTTCGTGATCGTCGACTACGAATGCGGTGCTCGGGCCTTGCTCGACCTCTGCATGTTTGCCGAGGCCAGCCAACACCAAGAAGAGGTCTCGGTGGTGGGCCCACTTGGCAAGGTGGAGGCGTTCCTGCCGGAAGCAACCGTGCGAATCGGGGCCAGAGCCGACGGCCGACGCGGCATCCGGACGGAGGAGATCTTTGATTCGCGAGTGGCCTACGAAGGATTCCACCATGGGTCCAGCTACCTCGAACACCTGGACTTCCTGGCCGCCATCCAGTCCGGAACGGGCGCGGGCGTGGGCCTCGAGGAGGGTCTTTGGTCAGTTGCCATGGGAGTCGCCGCCCAGCGCTCGATCGCCGAAGGCCGAGTTGTGACCCTGGACGAGGTGCTGAGTGACCCGAGCGCGTGACCTCGGCGAGCAAACAGCTAGGTACAGAAACACCATTTGAGGGGGCACCTACGCGAAACTCCCCAACGGCCCAGATGGCCCAGAACGCTCCCCTTTCCTCCTTCGACCACTAGGCGAACCTCGGCCACCCGTGCTCTTCCCCACCATTCGTTTCGCGATCTTCTTCGCCATCGTTATGCCGGCGAGTTGGCTACTCATGCCGCTGCCCGGACGTGCCCGTCGGCGCGCCCACAGAGAAGACCACGGCCAATCGTGGCTCATTCCTGCGGGGCTACTGGGAGCCGCCGCCCTACTCGGCCCGCTGGCCCCGAGCGATGGGTGGCCCACGGCGGTCAAGGTCATCTTGGGGCTGGTCTCGCTCGGCTTGGCCGGCTTGGGGGTCGTGCGCTGGTTCGAGCTCACGGGGCTCACCCGGTGGAACGTCTTCATGCTCTTCGCCAGCTATGTCTTCTACGGCAACTACGACTGGCACTTCGTTGCCCTGCTGGCGGCGTCGACCGTGGTCAACCAGGTGTTGGCCAAGATCATCGAAACCCACGACGACCAAAGCATCCGCCGAGCGTGGCTCATCGGGGCTGTTGCCCTGAACCTCGGCGTCCTCGGCTGGTTCAAATACAAAGGTTTCTTCACCGAGAGTGCATCGAGCATTCTTGAACCCTTCGGCATCAATTTCGCCCCCCCGGCCCGGGCGCTCATCCCGCCCGTGGGCATCTCGTTCTTCACGTTCCAGGCGCTCAGCTACGTGATCGATACCTACCGCCGCAAGCTCCGCCCTGTTCCGCTGCTGGAGTTCGCCGTCTACCTCTCCTTCTTCCCGCACCTGGTGGCCGGGCCCATCGTGCGGGCCTCAGAGTTCCTCCCGCAGTTGCGGGTCCCCCGAGATTCTCGGCGGGTCGACAGTGGCCTGGCCTTCTGGCTGATCGCCGTGGGCCTGTTCAAGAAGGTTGTTGTATCCAGCTACCTGGCCAGCGCCAGCGTGGACCCTGTCTTCCGCATCCCCAAAAACCACCAGTCGTTCGACACCCTGCTCGGCATCTACAGCTACGCGATCCAGATCTACTGCGACTTCTCCGGCTACACCGACATGGCCATTGGTCTGGCCCTGCTCCTTGGCTTCCGGTTCCCGCAGAACTTCAACGCGCCGTACACCGCCGCCACACTGCAAGATTTCTGGCGGCGCTGGCATATGACCCTGTCGCGTTGGCTACGGGACTACCTCTACATCCCACTCGGCGGAAACCAACTCGGGCCAAACCGGTCCATGGTCAACCTGTTCCTGACCATGCTGATTGGTGGGCTTTGGCACGGAGCGGCCTGGACGTTCATCGTTTGGGGCGCGCTCCACGGTGGATGGCTAGCGGCCGAACGGATCCTCAAGGACCGAACCACCCCCGGCCGGTGGAACCTGTCTGGGTTGTCGCCGACCACCCGCATCTGGCTCGGCCGCCTGGTCACCTTCCACGTCGTCTGCCTCGGATGGGTGTTCTTCCGCTCACCAACCGTCACCGACGCCCGCGCCGTGCTGGCTCGCCTGTTCCATTTCGGCACCGGCTCTGGGTTGAACCTCATGGTGATGGCCACCATTGCGCTCTTCCTCGCCCTCCAGTTCGTACCGTCGGGGGCGGTGGGCAAAGCTCAGGCGTACTTCTCCCGCATGCCGGTCTGGAAACAAGGCGTTGTCCTGGCCTTTTGGCTGGCGCTCACCAACTCCCTCGCCCCCGCTGGCGTTGCCCCTTTCATCTA
The DNA here is from genome assembly GCA_025353965.1 of Aquihabitans sp. Lineage (GTDB taxonomy): Bacteria > Actinomycetota > Acidimicrobiia > Acidimicrobiales > Iamiaceae > Aquihabitans. Next base: position 8,937 of record JANXNS010000143.1, on the reverse strand, counting down.
CTTCGCTTTCTGATCACATGACCGACGAACACAACTTCCCCCCAGAACCCGAGGAGCGCGAACGGGTCCCCGCGGGCCAGGCGATCATGGTGATCCTGGTGGCGTTGGTGGTCGGCTTCTTCCTCAACGCCGATCGGATCGACAACACCGCGCACACCCAACCGTTCGGCTGGCAACGGTCCTGGGCACTGCACATCACCGGCCCCATCAAAGCCATCAGCGATGCCACACGCCTGAACCGGCCCCGCAAACTCATCGCCGAGCGAACGGGCAACAAGCTGCCCCCACCCCCGAGCGACGCCAGAACCGTGGTGACCGCACCCCCGACCATTCCCAACGCGACTACCACCACCACCACCCCGCCCAGTTACCGCACGCCCACGCCCACAGATCCGGTCCGGGTATTGGTGGCCGGCGACTCGCTCATGGGCTGGATCGGCCCCGCTCTCACCCAGGGGCTGGATGGCAAGCCCATCAAGATCACCGAAGACTGGAAAATCAGCACCGGTCTGGCTCGGCCGGACAGCTTCAACTGGCCGGCGCGAATTCGCGAGGATATGGCCGCCTACAACCCTGAGGTGATCGTGGTCGGCTTTGGCGGCAACGACGCTCAGGACATGACCACTGATGATGGCCGGGTGTCGGTCGGGTCGCCGGAATGGGCGGCGGAGTACCAGCGCCGGGTCGCCCAGGTGCTCAACGCCGCGAAGGGCCCCAACCGAACCGTGTACTGGATCGGGCTGCCCAAGACCGCTAGGGGAGACATCGAGCAGGCCGCACCGGGGATGGCCCGGGCGGCGCGAACCGAGATCGCCGCCCGGCCATGGGCGCACTACATCGATACGCTCCCGGCACTTTCGCCGGACGGCGTCTACGCCGCCTACCTGCCCGACGGGTCCGGCGGACAAGTCAAGGTACGCGAGGACGACGGCGTTCACCCCAACATCGCCGGGGCACGACGCATCGTTGCCCCACTCATCATCGGGCTCACCGCTGAACGCAAACTCGGGTGAGCGGCGTTCTGTACCAGTAACAATGTCATCTCTGTACCGGGCACCCTGTGTCGAATACGCTAGGGGCATGAGCACCGTCAATCCCCGGTCTACCGATGCCTATCTGAACGATCGGGCCCACGTATTCCACTCGTGGTCCGCCCAAGGCGCGCTTGACCCGATGGTCATTGCCGGTGGCAAGGGGTCCTGGATCTGGGACGAGGCCGGCAATCGGTACCTCGATTTCTCCAGCCAACTCATGAACGTCAACATCGGCCACCAACACCCCAAGCTGGTGGCCGCCATCCAGGAGCAGGCAGGGCAGCTGGCCACCATTGCCCCCTTCCACGCCAACGCCGCCACCAGCGAAGCGGCCCGGCTGATCAGCGACCTCGCCCCCGGGGATCTCAACATGGTGTTCTTCACCAACGGCGGCGCCGAGGCCAACGAGAACGCCATCCGCATGGCCAAGCTCCATACCGGTCGCCACAAAGTCATGGCCATGTATCGCAGCTACCACGGGGCAACCGCCGGCTCGATCAGCCTCACCGGCGACCCGCGCCGCTGGCCCAGTGAACCCGCCCTTCCGGGCGTGGTGCACTTCTGGGGGCCCTATCCCTACCGCTCGGCGTTCAACTCCACCAGCGATGCCGAGGAAACCACCCGCGCCCTCCAGCACTTGGCCGACACCATCATGGTGGAAGGACCCGGCACCATCGCCGCCATCATCTTGGAACCAGTCGTGGGCACCAACGGCATCTTGGTACCGCCGCCCGGGTACCTGGCCGGCGTACGAGAGCTGTGCGATGAGAACGGCATTCTCCTCATCGCCGACGAGGTCATGGCTGGCTTCGGACGCTGTGGAGAATGGTTCTCCATCAACCACTGGGACGTCACCCCCGACTTCATCTGCTTCGCCAAGGGCGTGAACAGCGGCTACGTGCCCCTCGGAGGCGTGATCATCAGCCAGCGGGTAGCCGACACCTTCAAGGACCGCCCCTACCCCGGCGGCCTCACGTACTCCGGCCACCCACTGGCCTGTGCGTCCGCCGTGGCCAGCATCAACATCTTCAAGGAAGAGGGGTTGGTGGAGCGCTCAGCCCGGCTGGGTGCGGAGGTGGTTGGCCCCGCCCTGGAGGACCTCAAGATCAAGCACCCCGCCATTGGCGATGTGCGCGGCCTCGGCCTGTTCTGGGCCATCGAACTCGTGCGCGATCGGGAAACCCGCGAGCAGCTCGTTCCGTTCAACGCCTCAGGCCCCGCCGCCGCTCCCGTTGCCGAGGTAGTCGGTGCGTGCAAGAAGCAGGGCCTGCTGGTTTTCGCCCACTTCAATCGGATCCATATCGTCCCGCCGTTGGTGACCAGCGAGGAAGACCTCCGCACCGGCCTAGCCATCGTGGACGATGCCCTACACCGGGCCGACGCCCACGTCCGCTAACGGTCACCATGCCGGGGAACATCGCTCTGCTCGGGGCAACCGAATGCGGGCGACGACGATGCCCGCCAGCGCTATCGCCGAACCGACGACAAAGGCGGCGCGGTCAGTTCCGGTGACGGTCACGAAGACGCCGAGCAGCGGTGCCCCAATGCCCTGCGACAGGTCGAAGAAGAGCGAGAACGTGCCCACCGCGTGGCTCCGTTCGCTGTCAGGGGCCTGCTCGATCACCAGGCCGAAGAGCGCAGGGAACAACAAGGCCATGCCAAACGAAAACACCACGGTTGCCGCATAGATCACGGCCGCGGTCGAAACCACGGCAATGGTTGCGGTTCCGACGGCGATGCACGACAACGCCACCGTAGTTGTGCGAACGGCGCCGAATCTGTCCGGGATCCGGGCCCCGAAGATGCGAACCAGCAGAACTGAAATGCCGTAGACGAGGAAGAAGGGACCGGCATCGTCGATCCCCAAGCTCTCCAGGTGTATCGAGAGGAAAGAACTGAACGCGGCGAAGCCAACCAACCCAAGTAACAGGATCGAACCGGGCATGACCGCAGCCGGATGAAGGAACGTCCGCTTCCCGCTTGTCTCGGTCCCGGGCGCTTGGCGGCCAAGCTCCTTGGGAATGAACAACGCGGTGATCGAGCTCACCCCGGCCAGGCCGGCAGAGGCAAGCCAAACCCGGTTGGCGCCACCGGATTTGTAGAGCACCTCGCCCAAGAAGGGGCCGAAGGCCAGACCGGTGTAGATGGCGATCGAGAAGAACGAAGCCGCCTCTCCCCGGCGATCGTCCGGGCTCAGATCCTGCGCCGCGGTGGCTGCCCCAACAAAAAACCCGGCCTCGCCCAGCCCAGTCAGAAGCCGGAAACCAACCAAGGCCGCCAGCGCCGGAACCACCCCATAGAACGCGATCGAAAGACCAGCCGCCGCTGCGCCAAACACGGCCAGGGGCCGTCGACCGAGCCGATCGCCCAGCCGCCCTACCAGCGGGCGAATGAGGGCCGCGGACACGGCGAAGGCCCCAATGACCACCCCGATATCGAACCCATTTCCTCCCAGCTCGTCCTTCACATACCGGGGCAGAACCGGAAGCAGCATGCCCATCGCCGTGAAATAGGCCGTGGCCGAGATGACAATGATCACAAATGCCGGACTCAACAACCGCTCCCGAGCACGAGTTTGCTCAGTCGCAGTAGGCACGGTCACGAAGGAGTCCAACCGCGGTGAGGACTCAGAGATTCCGTTCGCTGTCTCGGTCATCCAAGAAGAACACCGACGGGAGGTAGTGCCGAGGCGGCGCAACGGAACCCGCCCCGAACCACCGTCGACGCAACGGTGCGGTGATCGCCCCCAGCGGGGCCAAGGCCACGTAGCCATAGGCAATCACCAGGAAGGTGCCCACCGGCACCAATGCGAACCCGATCAGCAACGAACTCACCACCAGAACCGTGACCCAGATCCGGTCCCGTCGAGGCGAGGCCAACCACCGAAACGAGGTAAACCGAAACGACGACGCCATCAGGGCCGCGGGCACAACCGCAAGAGCCGCCGGCGCCAGGCGACCTCCGCCGCCGAAGGTGCCATCGAAAGCAAAGACCGAAGCCAGCACCACGCCGGCGCCACCGGGACTGGGAAGACCAATGAAGTACCGCTTGTCCGACAAGGGATCAATGGTCACGTTGAAACGACCAAGCCGGAACGCGGCACACGCCAACCAGAAACACGCCAGGACCCAGCCCAGCGAGCCAAGGTCGTGGAGCGACCAGCTGTACAGCAGAAACGCGGGCGCCACACCGAACGAGATCAGGTCCGCCAGCGAGTCGAACTGCAGACCAAATGGAGTGATCGCACCCACCGCGCGAGCGACGGCACCATCGAAAATATCGAACACGACCGACACGCCGATGAGCACTGCCGCCAGGCGGAAATTGCCGTCCTGCGCCGCCCGCAGAGACGAGAACCCACACAACATGTTGGTCAGGGTGAACAGGCTCGGCAACATGGCCTTGGCCCGGCTGCGGGCATCGAGCCGCTCCGGGCGAACCACCCGGGCGCCGGACGGCGAAACCAGGCGGAAGACGGTGCGCAAGCGGGACGAACCCTCGCCGTCACCATTCTCGGCAACCTCTAAGCAGTCGTCGGACTCGACACCGCCGGGGGGATCCGTGGTCACGAAGGGTCCGACTCGGGCCAGGTGGCCAGCACGGTTTCTCCGGCCACAACCCGATCCTTCTCCGCCACCGCCACGGCCGCGTCCAGCGGCAGGAAGACGTCCATCCGCGAACCAAACTTCATGAGCCCAATCCGCTCACCACTGGCGATCACATCGCCCGGTTCGACCCGGGTGACCACCCGACGGGCCAACATGCCCACGATTTGGCGGAACACCACCGTCCGCTGGCCACCGCCGTCGAGGTCACGAACCACCGTGATCTCGCTGCGCTCATTTTCCGCGCCGCTGGCTTCGGTAAACGCCGCCAAGAACTTGCCCGGACGGTAGGTGACGCTGGTGACCATGCCGGCATAGGGCGACCGGTTGATGTGGACGTCCGACACCGACAAGAAAATTACTATTTGCTGCCATTCCCCCGGCGGCGTCGCCCGTGGATCGGCGGGACCTACATACATGACCTTGCCATCCGCGGGCGACAAGACCACATCCTCTGACACGGCCACACCCAGATCGGGCTGGCGCTCAGGGTCCCGGAAGAACGCGGCCATGGCCACCGGCAGTATCCCCAGCGCGGCGGCCAGGCCAGGGCGCCGATTGGCCACCGCCACCGCAGAGGGGGCTAAGGCCAGGGCAATGAACGGCAAGCCGTCGGGATCGAGCTTCACGAGTGAAGGTCGAGCAGGGAACGCCAGTCCGATGCCACCGCGTCTGTCACCTGCTCCGGGCTTAACCGAAGCGTGGAGGCGGGAACCGCATCTACCACGGCCCGAAGTTCGCGATAGTGGTGGGCGGTCAACCGGATTCCTTCGAAGCGACCAGTGCGCTCGGCCACCAGTTCTGCGGGCGCCTTGGGGTCGAGCAGCCCCCACACCGTGTAAGCCACCCGAAGGTCGTGAATCACCGGAGCACGGCCAAACAACGAGGCCCGCTTCAAGGCAATGGCAACGCCGCCGGCCTCCGCATCGGCCAACAACTCACCATCGGCCAGCTGCAACTCCGTCCGGAGCAAAGTGACCAGCTTCAGCAAATAGCCCTGATCCGGGCCGGGGGCACCCATGCGGCCCGCGTCCACATCGGGCTGGCCTCCCTGGGAGACAAGTTCGCCGGGCCGAACCGCATGCCACTCGCTGCCGTAACGGGGCGGCGAGGTGTACCTGCGGACCTTGTCCGTGGGCTTGGTGGGGACATATTCCGGCGCGGCCATCGCCCCGCAAGCTACTCGCCCACTCCAGGGAGGGCCTAGGCGTCGGTATGGAGCAGGCCATAGACGATCGAATCTTCCAAGGCCTGCCACGCCGCCTGGATGATGTTTTCGCTCACGCCGATGGTGGACCAGGTTCGCTTGCCGTTGGTGGAGTCGATCAGGACCCGGGTGACTGCGCCCGTGCCCTTGGCCGTGTCCAACACACGAACCTTGAAGTCCGTCAGGTGAATTCGTGCCAGCTGTGGGTACCGAGAACCAATGGCCTCCCGCACCGCCGCGTCCAGCGCGTTGACCGGCCCGTTGCCTTCGCCGATGCGGCCGATGCGCTCCCCGTCGACCAGCAACTTCACGATGGCCTCCGTGTCGTGGCGGACCTCATCGGACTCGCTCACGATCACCCGGTAGGACTCCAACGAGAAGTACTCGTGCCGCCAGCCTGTTGCCCGGCGCATGAGCAATTCCAACGATCCGTCGGCCGCTTCGAAGTGATAGCCCTCGTGCTCAAGCCGCTTGAGTTCATCTATGAGCGTCGTGATGGCGGGCGGATCAAGATCTATGCCGATCTCCCTGGCCTTCAGATCCAGCGTGGCCTTGCCCGCCATCTCTGAGACCACAAACCGGGTGCCATTGCCGACCGACTCCGGATCCACGTGTTCGTAGGCGTCCTTGCGGCGGGTGATGGCCGAGACATGGAGGCCGGCCTTGTGGGCAAACGCCGATGCGCCGACATAGGGCGCGTGGGGGTCGGGCGTCATGTTCACGATCTCCGCGATGCGATGCGAGGCCGAGGTGAGCCGGGACATCCGGCCCTCTGGCAGGGTCCGGATCCCCATCTTCAAGGTGAGGTTCGGAATGATCGTGGTGAGATTGCAGTTGCCGGTTCGTTCGCCGTAACCGTTCATGGTGCCTTGCACCTGAGTGGCTCCCCCCCGTACGCCCGCCAGCGCGTTGGCCACCCCGCAGCCGGTGTCGTCGTGAAGGTGGACGGCAATCTTGACGTCGCCACGGAAATGCCCGGTGATCTCGCGGACCACGGCCTCCACCTCGTGCGGGAGGGTGCCGCCGTTGGTATCGCAGAGCACCAACGTCTCCACGCCCTGCTCGGTCGCGGCCTCCAGGATCCGCAAACTGAACTCCGGGTTTTCCTTCCAACCGTCGAAGAAATGTTCGGCGTCAAAAAGGACCCGAACCCCCGCATCGACCAGAAACCCGACGGAGTCGGCCACCATGGCCTCGCCCTCGTCGAGCGTGGTCCGCAGCGCTTCGGTCACGTGATAGGCGGAACTCTTACCTACGATGCACACCGCAGAGGTGCCCGCATCCAACAAATTGCGCAGGGTGGCATCGTCGTCCACCTTGCCTCGGGGCCGGCGCGTCGAACCGAAGGCCACCAGGGTGGACCGCTCAAAGCGAAGCTCCCGCGCCGCCCGATCGAAGAACTCGATGTCCTTGGGATTGGCGCCCGGCCAGCCGCCTTCGATGAAATGCACGCCGAGTTCATCCAGCTCATCGGCAATGCGGAGCTTGTCGTCCACTGTGAGCGAGATGCCCTCGAGTTGGGCCCCGTCGCGACACGTTGTATCGAAGATCTCCACCGCCTCCGGCAAACCGGGATCCCGGGGGGCCATGAGGTCAGCACTGGCGGGTTCTGGTTCCTGATCAGGAGACATGCTCGACCCAGTCCTTGTACCGGTCCGTCTGGCCCCGAATGGCCTTGTGGTACTCGGTGGCAATAGCGGTGGTCATGGGGCCAGGACATGGGATCGGGCGATCGTCCACCGAGTTGACTGCGGACACCTCGGCGGCCGTGCCGCACAAGAACATTTCGTCGGCGATGTACACATCGGACCGGGTGAGATCAGCCAGTTCGGTGACGAACCCCAAATCTCGGGCGATGGTCATGACCGAACTCTGCGTGATCCCCTCCAGCGCGCCGGCGGCCAGCGGCGGGCTCAGGAGCTTGCCGTGGCGGGCAACAAAAATGTTCTCGCCAGTGCATTCACTCACCAGGCCGTTGCGGTTCAACATGAGCGCTTCGTCGTAGCCCGCCTTGAGCGCTTCCACCTTGGCCAGCGACGAGTTGACGTAGTTGCCGGTGGTCTTGGATGCCGGCGGCATGGTGTTGTGGTCGTGGCGGGTCCAAGAGGAGGTCTTGAGCCGCACCCCCTTGGTGAGCGAATCCTCGCCGAGGTAGGCGCCCCATGGCCAGCAGGCAATAGCCACATCGACCGAACAGGGCAGCGTGTTCAGCCCCATTTCGCCATAGCCGTAGTACGCGATCGGCCGGATGTAGCAACTTGGCAGCCCGCTCTCACGCACCACCAACTTGGTTGCTTCCACCAATTCCTCCACCGTGTACGGCAGATCCATCAGCAAGATCCGGGCCGAGTTATGCAGCCGTTCCATGTGCTCAGTGAGGCGGAAAATGGCCGGTCCCTGAGCGGTCTCGTAGGCCCGGACACCCTCGAACACGCCCATGCCGTAGTGCAGCGAATGGGTGAGGACGTGAATCTTGGCGTCGTCCCAGGCGATGAGTTCGCCATTCATCCAGATCTTCTCGGTCGGCGTGATCGGCATGGTGTTCCCTTGGAGGTGAAGTTCGCAGTGGTGGGCAAGATCGTAGATGTGACCCGGCGAGCAGGTTGATCAAGAAAGACGGGCGGCGATGGCATCGCCGATCTCGGGGGTTGATGCGGCCAGGTCTGTGGTGGCCGCACAGGCGGCGCGAATGCGCGCCCCGGCATCGGCTTCGCCGAGAAATTCCACCATCATGGCGGCGGACAAGATGGCCGCTATGGGGTTGGCTTTGGCCTGGCCCGCAATGTCGGGGGCCGATCCGTGGACTGGCTCAAACATGGATGGTGCCTGGCGGGTTGGGTCCAGGTTGCCCGACGACGCGAACCCGATCCCACCGGACACCGCGCCCCCGAGATCAGTGAGAATGTCGCCAAAGAGATTGTCGGTGACGATCACGTCGTAGCGCTGGGGGTCGTGCACGAAGTAGATGCAGGCCGCATCTACGTGGTTGTAGGCGGTCTCGATAGCGGGGTACTCGGCTGAGACCTCATCAAATGTGCGCTGCCAGAGATCGCCGGCAAATGTGAGCACGTTGGTCTTGTGAACCATCGTG
>JANXNS010000141.1 GCA_025353965.1 Aquihabitans sp. | reverse complement strand
TGCCCCAAGCCCGCTATGCGCGCCGTTGAATTTGCCCGCACCCACGGCGTGCGCCTGCACGTCCGCTCCGCGTTCACCTGGGAACCGGGAACGTGGATCACTGAAGAGGAGTCCGACATGGAAGACGCCATCGTGTCCGGGGTGGTGGGCGATGCCTCCGAAGCCAAGATCACCATCGGCGGGGTACCGGACCAGCCCGGTGTTGCCGCCAAGGTGTTCCGCGCCATGGCCTCGGCGGGGATCAACGTCGACATGATCGTGCAGAACGTGTCGGAGGCCGGGATCACCGATATTTCGTTTACCCTGCCGTCCGATGACCTGGCCGCCTGTGTGGCCCAGGCGGAACCGCTGGCAGCAGAACTGGGAGCAACCCGCGTCACGCCTGATTCGTCGGTCGCCAAGATTTCCTTGGTCGGTGCGGGCATGAAGACCAACCCGGGCGTTGCCGCCACCGTGTTCGAAACGCTCGCTGCCAATGACATCAACATCGAGATGATCTCCACGTCGGCTATCCGCATTTCGGTGGTGGTGGCGGGCGACGAATGTGATCGGGCGGTCGCCGTCCTCCACACCGCCTTCGGCCTGGACTCGCCCCTCCGCTGACCTGGTCACGTTCTCCCGGTCACGTTCCCGTGGGCAGGTCTACGCTGCGCCGATGAACCACCGATGGCGGTCCCTGGTCGCGCTCACCCTGGTCTTTGGCCTCGCCGTTGCTGGCTGCAGCAATGGCTCATCGGGTTCGAGCAGCAAGAACGCCGGGGCGAACGGCGCGTCCGTCCAACCCAACGCGTTGGATGCAGGCAACCAGGATCTGGGCCAGAAGGCGAAGGCCGTCCAAGATCGGTCGATCGTTTACACCGCGGACCTCACGGTGCGGGTGGCCGACGCAGGGGCGGCCTCCTTGGAGGCAACAAAGATCGCAGAGAAGGCGGGGGGCTACTTGGCCGACCAGAAGGCAGACCTGGACGGCCAACGCGAGGCAACGGTGACCATTCGTGTCCCAGAGGAGCGTTTCCGCCCTGCGCTGGACCAAGTGGCCGCGTTGGGTAAAGCGCTCGATCGGCGGATCGGTTCTACGGATGTCACGGCCGAGGTGGTCGACGTAAGCGGGCGCCTCAAGTCCAACCAGGCCAGCGCGGAGCGGCTGCGGGCGTTGATCGCCAAGGCTCCGTCTACCGGAGACATCGTCACGATCGAGCAGGAACTGGCCAAACGTGAGGCAGAGATCGAGACGCTGCAAGGTCAGCTTCGGGTCTTGGACGACCGATCGACGTTAGCCACGATCAACGTGCGCTTCACCGAAAAGACCCCAGCGCTGGCACCTTCTGAGAACCACTCGCCCGGGTTCGTGAGTGCCGTCAAGACGGGTGGCCGCACGCTGCTCGCCGCTGGTCGGGTTTTGGTCGTGGTGATCGGGTTCTTGTTGCCGTTCCTGCCGTTGGTCGCGCTTGGATGGCTGGGGCTGCGTTGGTGGCGTCGACGTCGCCCGGCTAGCAGGGGCAAGGCCGATCCAGGCTGGACGCCTCCCTTGCCTCCGCCGCCTACGGACGGCTAGCGGACGGAACCGGCTGGGGCGGGCTGTGGGGTCGCCGGTAACGTCGTGGGCATGCGCGTAGGGATTGTTGGAGCAACGGGTCAGGTCGGCGAGGTCATGCGGGGGGTCCTCGCGGAGCGCAAGTTCCCGGTCACCCAGTTGCGGTTGTTTGCATCGGCTCGTTCGGCGGGCCAGACCATTGTGTGGGAAGGCCAAGAGATCGTGGTGGAAGACGCTGCCACGGCGGATTGGTCGGGGCTGGACATCGCCTTGTTCTCGGCCGGTGGCGCTACCTCCAAGGTGCTGGCCCCCGTGGTTGCGGCGGCGGGCGCGGTGGTGATCGACAATTCGTCGGCGTGGCGGATGGACCCGGACGTGCCGCTGGTGGTGTCAGAGGTCAATGGTCATGCCATTGCCAACCGGCCCAAGGGCATCATCGCTAACCCCAACTGCACCACCATGGCGGCCATGCCGGTGTTGGGTCCCCTCCACCGCCAGTTCGGGTTGCAGGCGCTGGTGGTCTCCACCTACCAGGCGGTTTCCGGTGGTGGCCTGGCCGGTGTGGCCGAGCTGGACGAGCAGGCCAAGAGGGTGGTGGATCGGGCCGCCGACCTCACCCACAACGGCCGTGCGGTGGAGTATCCCCCGCATCAGAAGTTCCCGGCGCCCATTGCGTTCAACGTGGTTCCGTTGGCGGGGTCGATCGTGGAAGACGGTCTTGGTGAGACCGATGAGGAGCAGAAGCTCCGCAACGAAACCCGCAAAATCCTGGACATCCCGGGCTTGCCCGTATCCGGTATTTGTGTGCGCGTTCCCGTCTTCACTGGCCATTCTCTAGCGATCAACGCTCGTTTCGAGAAGCCGGTCACGCCTGATGAGGCCCGCCAGGTCTTGGACTACGCCCCGGGCGTGGAGCTGGCAGATCTCCCCACGCCGTTGCTTGCTGCGGGTCAGGATCCCACCTATGTGGGTCGGATCCGGGTGGACGAGACGGTCGAGAACGGGCTGGCGTTGTTCCTGTCCAACGACAATCTCCGCAAGGGCGCTGCGCTCAACGCGGTCCAGTTGGCAGAGTTGGTCGCCGCCGAGCTGTCGGCCTAGGCGCACGCGCAGGGGATGGACCCGCACCGGGGGCAGCCGTCGGCATAACGCTGAGCGGCTTCGTCCAGGGACAGACCCATTTGGTGGGCCAACGACGCCAGCCAGGCGAACACGTCGCCTAGCTCGTGGCGTTGATCCGCGACCGTGCCCTTGCGTACGGCCTGGGCGAGCTCGCCGACTTCTTCGCAGAGCCAGGCCACCGAGGCCGCCGTGCCGCGGGCTTTGTCCCGCTCCCCGTAGGTCTCGGCAATGACGGCTTGGAACTGATCGATCTCCACCGGCCGAGCGTACGCTCGGCCGACATGGCCTCGAACGACCACTCAGTCGCCTGAAGGCCAAGAACCATTCTCGGCTGCTTCGGTTCAACCCGAGCGAGGTTCGCCGGGAAGGAGCGGCGCTCGACGAGCAGCGTTTCGGGTCGGTGCTGGCGCGGGTACGGAAGCTCCACGACTGGCAGGGTTGATTCGCTGCGGGAGCCGGACCGGCGCGTCCGCGCTGGCGGCGTCTCGGCCGAGCTCGCGGTTGCTGGCCGCTGGGACGAGGGTCAAGGCAGGACCAGAGGCCACCGCTCTGATGGTTGACGGACCCACGAGGAACGGCCAGCGAGTGCCGGCGGATGCCGGTTCGGCGCTGCCAGCCTGCTCGACGGGTGGCGCAGGCTGAGCGCGTGGGGCGGGCGCAGCTTTGGCCCCGCTGGCGGCGGCAAGCTCCTGTTGGAGTTTGAGTTCAAGCTCCCCAGACAGAGCGACGGGCGGCTCGGCCGCGGGGACGGGGGTGGCCACAAAGCGAAGTGGGGCATGGTGCCGCGATGCGCCACGGAGCCTCCGGGGAAGCGGGGCAACGACTGGCGCGGTGCTGGGCATCCAGAGATCGTTCGACGCGATGGTGACGGTGTTCGTCCGTCGGTGGCTTTCTGAGAGCCGAAGGACCGGGCCGATCCGCCCACTGAGCGGGGCAAAGACCCAGGCCCGGCGCTGGCTGGAGTATCGCCACCCAGCCACGCGAAACATTCGGAGGACGTTGGACGAGACGATGCGGCGGGGCCGTGGACGTGAATACATGTGATCTCCCCCAGATCAGACGTGGCCGGCTTTACCCCAGACTCAGGCTTGATCACGTCATCGTGACCAGCAAGGGTCCCCCAATTGCGCGCCAACTTGTGCTATGCGACGCGTCTCGGAGGCTCGAACCGTAGTCCGATCCCGACTGGGTTGCCAATGATTGATGCCCCCCCCTCGATCCGGGGCGGGATCCGGAGAGGCGGGGGCACCATCGCTCATCGTAGCGAATGGTGGCGACAGAAACAGACCGCGACCCTGCGGTCAGGTGTCACGTTCTGTTCATCGCCCGGAGTCATGTTGAAGTGTTGTTCGTGAACACCTGCAATGATTTTCCGATGAGTGAAATGGTCAAGGTGCGGCCCGGTTTGGGCATTGGCGTAATGGGGCGTCTTGACTTGGCCGTCGTTGGCCTCGCGCTGCTTGTTGCGGGGCCGGTGCTCGGCGCCGGCGTTCGGCTCGTGGCCTCGGGGTGGACCCCGACGGCGGATGACGCCTTTATAGTCACCCGCAGTTACGACGTTTTCAGCAGCCATCCGCCGTTGACGGGCGCCCATTCGCTGGCTGGGGCAACGGGGGCCCTTGTGCACAGCCCAGGTCCAATGCTCTATGTGCTCCTCGCCGTGCCGGTCCGCCTGGGGTTGGTGTGGTTGCTCCCGTTGTTCATAGCCACCGTCAACGCCTTGGCCCTGGCGTGGTCGATTTCCTTAGCGCGGCGCCGCGGGGGCGTCGTGTTCGCGTGCCTCGTGGCTTTCGGATCGGTGCTGCTGGTCCGGTCGGTTGGCCCGTCGAGTATGGCGTCAATCTGGAACCCTTCGGTCGGTCGAATTCCGCTCCTACTTCTTGGTTTTCTCGCCTGGTCGGTTCTGGATGGCGAGCAGCGATTGCTTCCCGCGGTGGTGTTGGTTGCCTCGTTCACGCTGCAGGCCCACCTTTCGTTTGGCCCGCCCTCGGTTGCGCTCTTGGCCGTGGCATTGGTTGCAGGCATCGTTCAAATCGTCCCCTCAAACCGGGCTGAGGTTTCGGTGGCATCGAAGTGGCGGCCGCTGCTCCTGGCGGGCTTGGTGCTTGCTGGTTGTTGGGTGTTGCCGGCGTATGAGCAACTGACCCGCGACCCCGGGAATCTTCAGCTGGTCGCGGACTCGGGCCGCAGCGACTTGCCTCGAGCTGGCTCAGCCGTCGCCGTGGCCGCGACCGGTCGGACCGTTGGCTTGCCGCCTGGGTTCAGTAGGTCCGAGGCGGCGATGAATGCCTCTACCGCCGCAACCTTTGGTGGCCGTTCGGTCGGGGATCTGGCTGCTGTCTCCCTGGCCGCCGTGGTGCTGACGGCCATCGTGGGAGGGGCCGCATGGTCGCGCCAGAGGCATCTGTGGACGGGGGGACTGGTCGCTTTGGTGTGGTTGGCGTCGGTGGCGGGTACGGCCTGGCGGTTCCCCCGCAACAATGTGCTCGTGGCGTTCTACGCCTTCAAGTGGTTCGCCATCGCCGGCCTCTTTGTGTGGCTCATCGTTGCGCTCGCAGTGGTCGAAACAGTAGGAAAACGACGGCGGCCGGCCGTTGAGCCGAGGGTGACCGCGAGGCGACCCGTCTCCGTCGCGGCCATGTTCGTGTGTTTGCTGGTCTGCGTCCTTGCTGGAGGTCTCCTAGCCCTCGCGTTGCCGAGGACCGATGGGGCCGCGTCGAGCTACCAACCAGCCCGAGAAATTGGCGACGCGGTGGTTGCGGCCACGGAGCCGGGCGGTCACTACCTCATTGGCCGGTCAGGTCCGTACGACATTGGTTTCACGTCGGTGCTCGGTTACCGCCTACGTCGGGCTGGCCGGACGCCGGTCACGTTCGGAGCTGTGGTCAACGCGCTGGGGGAGGCCTATCGCCTGTCTGGTCGCCGGTGCGATGGAATCGTTGTCCTTCAACCTTCAGATGAGTCCGTCCCGGTCAAGGGCAGGAGCCTCATCGTGGTGGATGTTCCGAGCCCAACCTCGACGGCCGGGCGGATGCGGGTGCTACTTGTCTCCGAAGGTGCGGACTCGAGTTCCTGCTGAGAGAGCGATCCGTCCGCGGTGTGGGAACGGGGATCAGGCGACGCCGACACCGTCTGGCCAGCGGAGTCGTGGATCACGATTCGATCGCGGCCTGTTCGCTTGGCTTCGAAGAGAGCGGCATCGGCGCGTGCGAGTGCGGTGGCGAGCTCTTCGGTGACGAGGGCCTCGACGACCCCGAAGCTCACAGTCAGGGTCGGTATCCCGGCTCCGGTAATGGCCTCGGCCATCGCGGCGCGGACGGAGGTGAGCATGCTGAATGCGTTTTGTACGGAGCATCGGGTGAGGACGATCGCAAATTCTTCCCCGCCGTGGCGGCAGATGAGGTCGTTGCCTCGCAGGGAGGACTTGAGTGTTCGAGCGAACAGGCGGAGGGCCCGGTCGCCGGTCTCGTGCCCGTGGGTGTCGTTGAGCTGCTTGAAATGATCAAGGTCGGCCATGACCACGGTGTACGGGACGTTTCCTTCGCCCAGTGCTCGAACCTTGTTCTCGAGAGAACGGCGATTAAGCAGGCCCGTGAGGCTGTCGGTCGCCGCTTGGAGTTGCGTGTCGGCGACCATTCGGAGGAGTCCGAGCCGGGCGCCGGCGAGGTTGGCCAGCGTGGCCACGTCGCCGACGGCCTCGTCTTCGAACGTTGCGGAGTACTCGGCGGTCGCGTGGATCACCCCAACGGTGCGGCCCATGATCGATACGGGGACACACATGGCCGAGAGGCGGCCCTGGGGTCGGTCCCGCAGCTTTGGGCAGGCGTCGAGCGCGTCGCTGTCCTCGAAGCGTTGTACCTGTGCTCGGCGCGCCGCCGGGCAATGGTTTGGCGAGTCAACGCTGCACATGTGTGCGTCTGCTGCGGTCGAGACGGCCATGCGGGAGAGGTGCGCATGGCTGTTGTCGGCTAGGAGCAGTTCTGCGGGGGTGGCCGGCAATGTCGAGGCAAAGGCCCGTTCCACGACCTCGATCACCTCGGATTCGCCTTCGGCCATCTCCAACGCATTCGCGAGCCGGGTCTCAAACTCTTGGCGTCGAGCTTGGGTAACGCGGCTGGCCGCTGACCTGGTTGCACCGTCGAGGGCATCGGTCAGTTGCGTTTCGAGCGCGCCCATCAGCCAAATGGTTTCGGTTTGCTGGGTTCGGCCATCGCGCCACATGACATAGACGAGGGGAGCGGCCACTGCCACCATGATGGTGGCCGCCAGGAGGTAGAGGGCGAGCCCCTCGGTGAACCTGGATGCGAAGCTCGCACTCGGGATGACCAGAGCGGGGATGAGCAGCAGGCCACACAGCGAGTAAGCGCCCGCGAGACGCTCGGAGCGGGACGCGGAGTCCTTCCACTCGGATGTAGTGGCCATGAGGGCCTCTCGCTCGTTCGACATGTAAACCCCACCCTGAAAGGACGTGTCCCGGCCCATTGCGCGGAACTTGGGGTGACGATCGGCCGAATGGGCGCGCAATCAAGGAATCCGGTTATGGCGGGTAGCGACGGGCCAACTTCTGGGTGAAGGACACGTTGGCCAGCTTCGATACGGCGTATTCGGGCACGCCGGAGAAGCTGGGGGTGGACTGGCGAAGGGCATCGAAGTTGATGCCCTTCTTGGCGTCGTAGTGGCTGCTACTGGATACGACGACCAGGCGCGCTGGAGCTCGAATCCCTGGGCGGTGATGCCGCGCTGGGCGGCGATGCCGGCGTTGGCCACCAACAGATGGATGGGGTCCCCCCCGCTCGAGCAGCGAGTGGGCTGCGGGTCTGACTTGGTCCAGATCGGCGATGACGGCCGCCATCTTGGGAGGTGGTGCACCGTCAAGGTCACGGTCGCGCCGTACCGGGGTCGAAATGTGCTTCGGTGGTGAACGATGCCGAGCGGCGGGTGGTGGAGGCATTCCGTGACGGGCTCAGCGATGGCTGGCTGATCCTGCCGGCGGTACCGCGCTCGAGGAGGTCACCGACGCGGTTGAGTTGCTGGCCATGAACCGGGCGAACCTGGTGGTGCTCACCGCAGCACACGTCGAGGCAATCGTGAAGGTGCTCTGTCCCGATGTGGAGTTCTCCTACGACCCGAACGCCCGATTGCTGGCATCTAGGCGTCGGCTCGACGAGATCTCCGGCGCGCAGACCCAGGCTCTGGAGCGGCTCGACGTGAACCGGAAGGTTGTTGCCCTTGGCGCGGCCGGGACAGGCAAGACGCGGCTCGCCATGGCGTGGGCCCGGCGTGCGTTCGCCCGAGAGGAACGGGTGCTGCTCACCTGTTACAACGACCCGCTGGCCGAGCGCACCGCCGAACAAATGCCCGACGACGAGAGCCTGCGTACCGGATCGTTTCTGAAGATGGCCATGGGGCTCGAAGGCATGCCCACCCTCGATGTACCGGCGGAGGTCGATCACGAGTGGTGGAACCACACCGCAGTGGGTCACCTCCACGCCAACTGGCACCTGGTGACCGAGAGTTTCGACACGATTGTGGTCGATGAGGCCCAGGACTTCAGCCCGGCGTTGTTGGCTCAGCTGAGTTCAATCCTCGATCCTGATGGCCCTCGGAAGATGTTGTTGGTGGCGGACCCGGCCCCGGTTCTTGGGCCGGAGGCGACCGGTCTCACGTTCACCGCAGTCGACGAGGAGGCCGATCTCGCCCCGCTCGTTCAGGCGGAGCTCGACCGGCTGGTGACTGAGGAGGAGCGGGATCCAGACCATGTGGTGGTGCTGACCTTCTCGAGCCGAGTGCGTGACCACTTGATCGCGGTCTGCGGCCTGGTGCGGTGGGAGATCCGTGGTCGGGGCATCGTCTGCGAGACCGTGCACCGGGCCAAGGGACTCGAGTCGGACACGGTGCTGCTGGTGAGCGACACCGATGATGTGGCCGACCACCTCCTCTACATCGGCATCAGCCGAGCGGTCTCCGAGCTAGTGGTGATCGGTCCTCCGGCAATGGGGAAGCGGCTCGGGCTGTCGTCGACGGGCGCCCATGCCACCGCCGCAGGTAGCCCTGAGCTCGAGCCGATCACGAGCCCATGAGCTAGCGCGGCATCAGGTGATGGTGAAGTCCGCTGGGTCTGGGGTGTGGGTCCAGCTCCAGTAGTCCACGATGCGCCATGGGCTGAGCCCGTGGATCTCGCCGTGGGAGTTCTTGAAGAACGAGTGCTTCACCGATGGCTGCGCCCACACCAGTGTCTTGATCTCGGCTTGGGTCCGGTTGTGCCAGTCGTCGTACTTCGCTTGAAGCGGTTCCATCGAGCGGTGGTCTCCGTCGATCAGGGCATCGATGCATTGCGAGATATAGCGCATCTGGCACTCCGAATGGAAGATCAGACTGCCACCGTGGGCCAGGTTGGTACCGGGCCCGTACATGCAGAACAGGTTGGGAAAGCCGGGCACCGTTATGCCGAGGTAGGCCGCGGGGCGCTCGCCCCACAACTCGCGGAGGTCGACACCGTCGCGGCCGGTGATGGCCATGGGCCACAGCGCCCGGGTGGCGTGGAAGCCGGTGGCATACACGATGATGTCCGCCTCATACCGGGTGCCGTCGACGGTGACCACGGCATCGGGCTCGATGTAGTCAATGCCGGTGCGCACCAGCTCCACGTTGTCGCGGGTGAGGGCTCGCAGCCAGCTGCCGTTGTCCTGCAACGTGCGTTTACCGGTGGCTGGATAATCCGGGACCACCTTGGCGATCAGGCCCGGGTCATCACCGATTTGGCTGGTGATCCACTCGGTGAACATCTGGCGGGCGAAGTCGTTCATCTCGCTGATGGCTACCTGCTGATCGCCCTGATAGTCAGGGTCGACGCGGGCGGCCTCAAGCCCTTTGTCGCAGCCGGGCCAGAAGATGAGAAATCGGTACCAGCGGCCGTAGAAGGGCAGGTGGCGAAGGGCCCACTGAACGCCTGGCCCCACGTGCTCGTGGTAGTTGGGGTTGGGGAACATCCACTGTGCCGTGCGTTGAAACACGGTGAGCTGTTCGACGTCCGGGGCGATCGTGGGTCCGATCTGAAATCCGCTGGCGCCCGCGCCGATCATGGCGACGCGCTTGCCCGTCAGGTCGACGTCGTGATCCCAGCGAGCCGAGTGAAAGGCAGGGCCGTCGAAGGTCTCCTGGCCAGTGATCTCGGGGATGCTCGGCCGGTTCAACTGGCCGACTGCCGAGATCACCGCTCGTCCCGTCAACGTCTCCTCGGTTCCGTCGGCGCCCCGCACCCGCACGGACCACGTGGCCGAACCGTCATCCCACTCGGCACCGAGCACCTCGGTCTCCCAGCGGATGTGGGGTTCTATGCCGTGCTTGGTCATCACGCCCTGGAAGTAGGCCTGCAGCTCGGGTTGCTGGGCGAAGAACTCGGACCATCGGTCGCTTGGCTCAAAGCTGTAGCAATAGAAGTGATTGCCGACATCCACCCGGGCTCCGGGGTAGGAGTTCTCCCACCAGGTACCGCCGACCCCGGCGTTCTTCTCGACGATGGTGAACGGGATTCCCGCCTCCTTCAGCCGGATCCCAGCCAGCAGGCCGGATTGGCCACAACCAATCACCACAACGGGGAAAGCTTCTCGGGCCGCGGCCGCGGCCGGGTCCGGGGCCGGGCGCTGGGAGGTGCCGTCGAGCTCCATCTCCTCCACAAGCATGGGGACGTACTCGTCAGGAACGTCCTCGACGACCAGCCACGACATCATCTCGTGCAACAACTCGGTCGGGATCGGTGCCGGCTCCGGGCAGCCCTGGTCCCGGTAGTTGCCGATGATCTCGAGTGCGAGCCTTCGGACCTCAGCTTTGTCCCCCTCGGTCATGTAGCCCTGGACCTCGTTGAGGAACAGCCCGGCCGGCTTGAGGTGACCGCGGATCAGCTCGGGGTCTCCGGTCATGTGCACCAGCGACAGCATCAGCGTCGGGATGCTCACGTCCTGGAGTACAGCGGAGATCTCCTCGTCCGACGTGGTGAACGCCAGACCGGCATGTGGATTTCTCATGAGCTATCTCCCCAGGGTCAACGACCTTTGGTTGTTGGTCCTGGTGGTGTTGGTTTTGGTCGCCCTAGGACTACAAAGCGCGAAGATAGCACTGCTCGCTGACCTGCCCGTTTGCGAGCGAGCGGAGCCTGTTACCCCGTCTGGGCCACCCCAGAAGCGGATGCGGCGCCTGACCGAGGGGCAGATTACAGCCTTGGTGGCCGACCGGGCGGCCGGTGCAGAGATCAACGACCTGGCCGAGAAGTACGGGGTCGATCGCACTACCGTGATTGGTCACCTCCACCGGGCTGGGGTTTCAGGGCAGCGGCGCCAGGGCAGGACTTTGGACCCCGGGCAGATGCGGGCAGCCGGGGAGTTGTACACCTCGGGGGTCAACCTGGCCGAGGTTGGTGAACGGTTCAACGTCGATCGGCGATACTTGCGTCGGGTGCTGCCAGCGGCGGGCTTCTTAATGCGGGCACCAGGGCGGCGACCAACGCCCTGACACCTTGCGCCGGGTAACGATGGGTCTTGTTGTCGAACAGTTGTTCGGTCATACTATGTGTCAACTAGGGGGAGCCGAGAGTGACCGATTGGGATACGACACTTCAGAACTGGATCAAGCCACCGAGCGACGCGGAAGAAGCTCGTCGTGACAACACTGAGGCTCTGATCAGGACGGCACTTGATGACTACAAGCCGCTACCCAATGCGGTCATTCGGGTATTCGCTCAGGGCTCCTACAAGAACAAGACCAATGTTCGGCTGCTCAGTGACGTCGACATTGCTGTCGAGTTCCAGGAAGACGAAACGGTACCGACGCTGACACCGCGAATCGCAACGACGGATCGGCTTGGTTCGGCTAAGGACCTTACGAAAGCCGACCTTGGGTTGACCGACCGCGGGAAGTTCGAGCCGGAATCCTTCAAGGATCACGTCGAGGCGGCGATGATCGGGCGGTTCGGAGCGCCGTCGGTTGATCGCGGTAACAAGGCCATTCGAATCCGAGAGAGTGCCTCGACAATCAAGGCCGATGTGGTTCCCTGCTTTCCGCACCGTCGCTACGACAGCGAGCTGGATGTTCACCGAGGGATACGGATCTTCCCGGACGAGGGTCGCGCGATCGAGAACTATCCACAGCAGCACTATGACAACGGCGTCGCCAAAAACAATACGACCGGTCGGCGCTACAAACGCATGGTCCGCGCGTTCAAGCGCATGGCCTTCCACCTCTCGACCACGGATGAGCCACAAATCCCGTCATTCAACATCGAGTGCATGGTGTTCAATGTCCCC
>JANXNS010000236.1 GCA_025353965.1 Aquihabitans sp. | reverse complement strand
GTCACGGACCACGTAGCCAGTCCTGGTTCGCTCGACCTCAACGTGACGTCGAGACACCGTTACATCGTCGAGAAAGATGTCTGAATCGGGATGACGGCCCATGGTCGTGATCACATGTTCCAGTACAAACTCTGACCCGGCGTTGGGTCCGCGGGTGACCACGAGTACCCCGCCCGGTCCGACATCGCTCAGCTCGACCTTCACTTCGTCCCCAGTCACCTGCGGGTCAAGTGCAAAGGTGATCGTGTTGGAATCGTCGGCGGCACGTTCAAGAGGCTGGCCGCAGGACGAGCAAAAATTGGAGCCGGCCGTATTCCGGTGACCACAGTTGTTGCAGAAGATATCGGACACGCTCACCACCTCGCCGAACGGTGGACTCGAGCGAGGCCCGGATCGGGGGTCATCCCTCGATCAGCTTGCGATAGGCCTCAGCGTCGAGGAGACCTTCAAGGTCTGCGGGATTGGCTACCTCGATGGTGCAGATCCAACCCTCACCGTAAGGATCACCGTTTATCTGCTCCGGGTTTCCGTCCAGGTCGTTGTTGACCTCGACGATGGTCCCGGCCACCGGCGCATAGATGTCTGACACCGACTTGGTGGATTCCACTTCGCTGATGCCGGCGCCTGCAGCAACCTCGCTGCCGAGGTCTGGGACCTGGACGAACACCACATCGCCGAGGGCATCTTGCGCGTAGTCGGTGATGCCAACCCGGACCTTGGTGCCGTCTACCCGGATCCATTCGTGGTCGGAGGAGTAGCGGAGGTCATCAGGCACGTTCATGAAGGGCGAGGTTATCCCAACCGGACCAGCGCTGGAGCGCCCACGCCCGATCGGGTCTGACTAACGCAGGGTCTGCCGGATCCGACGCACATATTCTTGCGCAAGAGCCCGTGCCGCGTTTTGGTCCACACCCTCGGCCCAGATGTGGGTGACCGGCTCCTCAGGGTCTGGAAGGGCGAGCACCCAGCCATCGTCGTGAATGACCTTGACACCATCGATGAGTTCGAGCCGACGGTCTTTGCTGAGTTCCACCAGTGTCCTCATGACCAGGCCTTTTTGCTCCCACGGGGTCACGACTGTCTCGTGGGCCAGGTGCACCCGTGGTAGGGATTCGCGGACCTCCGATAGCGAGGTTCCGGCCTTGGCCAGGAGTTCCAGCAACTTCACCAGCGCGGCCCCAGCATCGAACGCAGGCAGGAACCCCGGGAGGATGAAACCTCCGTCCCCGCTGGCGGCAAAGCCCACGCCCTTTTCGCTGGCCGCGGCCATGAGTGCGCCGGTGGAGGTCTTGGTGTGCTGGATCCGGACGTTGTACGGGGCGACCAACCGTTCCACTGCGTTGCTCACGTTGACCGGGAGCGCGATGCGATCCCCCACCATGTGCCCCGCAACCAGGGAAACGAACGCCAAACGGGATTCGTCGTTCGTCAGGACCTGGCCATTGTCGTCGACCAGGGTGAGATGCTCGCCGTCGGCATCTATCAACGCGCCGAGGTGCGCGCCTGAAGCCTGCACCAAACGGGACACGTTGGCGACGGCCTCGTCATGGTCGACGCCGATGCGTTGCCTCGTGGAGGCGTAGGGATTGACCCCGAGGACATCGGCACCGAGCTTGCCCAACACGTTCGGCATGACGAAGGCGGTGGCTCCGTAGCCGTAGTCGATGACCAACTTGAACCGGGCCGCCCGTACGGCGCTGAGGTCCACCGTTTCGCCGAGGGCGGCGGTGTAGTGCTCAAGCGCCCGCGGCGGGAAGCCGATATCGCCGATCTCGCCGGCCAACACCCGGCGGAAATCCTCCCGAGCAAAGAGGCGCTCGATCTTGCGCTGCGCATCGGTGGTGATATCGATGCCATCGCGATCGAAGAACCGAATGACCACCGATTGCGGGTCCCCGTCTACCAAGCGAATGGTTGCCCCGGCTGACGCCTGCGGCGAACGGGTGAGGAACCGGGTGACGGGGACCGATGCAACCTCCAGATCCAGCACGTTTATGCCGCTGGCATTGAGGCCGGCCATGAAGGCTCGTTTCAACATGCGGGCGGCGCGTGATGAGTCACGCGAGGTGATGACCGTTGCGTCTTTGCGGAGCGTGGTGGCGAAGGCCATGGCCACCCTGGCCGCCAGCTCAGGGCTGATGTCGACGTTGGCCAGGCCCGAGACGCCATCTCGACCGAACAGGCTTCGGGCGCCCTTGGACTCCCAGATGATGGAGGAGTTGATGACCGCGCCGGCCTCGACGGTCTTGAAGGGGTAGATCTTCACGTCGGCGGCGATGTGAGCGTTGTCGCCGATGAAGCACTCATCTCCGATAACCGAACCGTCGTCGCAGCGGGCCCCCTTGCGGAGGTCGCTGGCCCGGCCAATCACGGCGCCGCGAAGCGTTACCCCCTCTCCGAGGTACGCGTTGTCGTGGACCACGCTGCGCTCGATGTCGGCCCCGCCCCGCACCCGAACGTTGCCGCCGAGCACGGTGTAGTCGCCAATTCGGGCGCCTGCTTCTACCCGGCAGTTCTCACCGAGCACGGCGAACCCGTCGATGGTCGCATCGGGGTGAACGTCGGCGCCTTCACCCAGCCACACGCCGCGCCCGAGTTCGAAGCCGGGAACATCGACCTTCACCTTGCCGTCCATAACGTCTTTGTGCGACGAGACGTAGGACTCAAGGGTCCCGACGTCTTCCCAATAGCCCTTGGCCACATGGCCGTAGAGGGCCTTGCCTGCTTCGAGCAAGGCCGGGAAAACTTCTTCCGAGAAATCGACCGGTCGCCCCTCGGGAATGAAGTCAAAGATCTCGGGCTCCAGCACGAAGATGCCGGTATTGATGGTGTCGCTAAAGACCTGACCCCAGGTGGGCTTCTCTAGAAACCGCTCGATGGAGCCGTCGTCGCGCGTGATCACGATCCCGAACTCGAGAGGATTTTCTACTGCTACGAGGCCGACGGTGGCTAGGGCGCCCTTCTCTTCGTGAAAAGCCACGATTTGCCCTAGATCAATGTCGGTAAGCACGTCTCCCGAGATCACGAGGAAGCGCTCAGTGAGCTCCGCCATGGCGTTGCGAACCGAACCGGCGGTGCCCAGCGGATGATCCTCGGTGGCATAGGTAATTTTCACGCCAAATTCTGAGCCATCGCCGAAGTAGGTGCGGATTTGGTTGGCCAAGAAGGCCACCGTCACCACGATCTCGTCTATCCCGTGCTGCTTCAGGAGATTGACAATGTGCTCCATCATTGGCCGGTTGGCCAACGGCAGCATGGGCTTTGGACAGTTGGAGGTGAGGGGTCGAAGTCGGGTGCCTTCGCCGCCTGCCATGATCACGGCCTTCATGGGCCGAACCTACCCGCCAGCCCGATCGGCCCGTCCCGCTCTGAGAGCTTTGAGGCCAAGTGGTACGTAAAGCGCCCACGCGACGTAACTGAAGGTGAGCCCGGGAATGCCCGTAAACCAGGCCAAGAATCGGGCGAAGCCCGCCCAGCCAATGGTGGACTCTGAGGCCAAGAACATGGGAAACGCGAACATGAGGCCGAAGGTCCCGGCCTTGCCCCACCAGGTGACATCTATGCGGCGCGCGCCCATGAGCCCGAGAATCACCGTGGTTGCCGCGACCACAAGCTCGCGGACCAAGACCATGCCCGCGAACCAAAGCGGGACACTTCCGTCGATGACGATGCAGGTAATTCCTACGAAAAACAGGAGGCGGTCCGCCACTGGGTCAAGGATCTTCCCCAGATTTGATACTTGGTCGAAATGGCGGGCGATGTAGCCGTCGATCCAGTCGGTCGCCCCGAGGAGGCCCAACAGCGATGCCGCCGCCGCCCGGTTTTCGCGGCCGAAAAGGAGGTAGACAAACAGCGGAAGGCACAGCAGCCGGACGAGAGAAATCACGTTGGGAACGGTGAAGATCCGATCCTGCCCGTGGCCCGTTGGATGGGCGCTGGCTTTCCCCGTGGAGGTGTCGGTCACGGCCATTGACGGAGCCTACCGATCACCCCTGCCTCCTAGGCTCGGAGGATGGCTTCGCTCTTCACCCGCATCATCCAAGGCGACATCCCCGGGCGTTTCCTCTGGCGGGACGATACGTGTGTCGCCTTCCTCACTATCGGACCGATCCGTCCGGGCCACACCCTGGTCGTGCCCATCCAAGAAGTGGACCATTGGGTGGATCTTCCACAAGATCTCGCCATGCACCTTTTCGCCGTGGCTCAGGTTGTTGGCCAGGCTCAAATGGCCGCCTTCTCACCAGCGCGTGTAGGGCTCATCATCGCCGGCATGGAAGTCCCCCACACCCACCTCCATGTGATCCCGATCCGGACGGAGGCTGACCTCGACTTTGTTCGGGCCGACCCCAACCCCTCCCCCGCTTCACTCGATGCTGCGGCCGATGTGCTGCGTGCCGCCCTCGTTGCTGCCGGCCACGCCCATGTGGTGACCGCTTGACCGGTCTGGCGGACTCAGACTGATTTGAGGAGGTAGATGCCCTCGCCTTGGAAGGTGATACGGAACGACCTGTCCTGCAGTCGACCGAGGGTCTTTGTCACCTGGGCGTTCGACCAGCGAGGGTCTCCTGTCCGGGGGTTGTCGCCCGAGGTGTCGAGCAGTATCACGTTTACGTTTCGGGCCACCTGATCGACCCGAAACGCCGTGAGGTCCGTTGGATCGGTTGGCAGTTCGATGACGACTGCCCGGGCGGCCAGCAGCGCGGCGGCGGACGGCGAGACCGCAACCGCAGCATCTGGCATCACCAGATCGGCAGCGAGGATTCTGGCGCCATCAACGCCATCTCGGCTCCCCCACGCCCAGGGTTGGCGATAGGGCGAGGTAGGTGCTTCGGTAACGAACAGCAGTGTCGCTCCGGCCAGCAATGCTAGAAGGACCCGCCGGTCGATGTTCACTCGCGTGACACTGGGAATGCCGATTCGTTCGAGGGCAAAGACCAAGGCAACGAAGACGAAGCCAATGGCCGGCCCGACGTGCGCCGCCGCCGGTGAAAGGTCAAGGACCCCTTGCTGGGCCACCCGTTGAACAGCGCGGTCAGCAATCATGGCCAGCACCAGACAGGGCATGGCTACGAAAAGTTTTCTCGGAGACATGAGCGGGAAAAAAAGTAAGGGAGCGAGCACGACCACTAGGAAGATGACGCTCGGCTCGGCCAGTAGCTCGCGACCCTCGATGATGGGGTGAAAGATGACATGCGCGAATGCGGCCAGGGGTGTCACGGCCCGGGCCACAAACTCGCCAGCAGGGGTCAGCGCTCGGTCTGGGGTATCGGGCCGTAGGACGAGCGCAGCGGTGATCGTCCAGGTCAGCCCGGCAACCATGGTGAGTACTCCCGGGCGACGTTTTCTCTCGAAAACCACCAGCAGCCCCAAGGCGGCCACGGTGAGGCCCAGGTCCGC
>JANXNS010000075.1 GCA_025353965.1 Aquihabitans sp. | reverse complement strand
TGGCGGGCACGGTCAACACGGTGGCGGCGGTGGAACAGGGCTTGGCCGAGTACGACCGCGATGCCATTCACCACTTCGTGCTCACCAGGGCGGCGGCCGAAGACGTGTTCCGCACCTTGGCCACCGAGCCCCGGGCCGATCGCCTGCACAATCCCGGTCTCGAAGCGGCGCGGGCCGACGTGATCGTGGGCGGCTGCTGCGCCCTGGTGGCGATCTACCGGACGCTGGGCCTGGACCAGGTGCTGGTGAGCGAGGCCGACATCCTGGACGGCTTGGCCTTATCGCTACTGGCCTGAACGGAACGCGTACAGTTCCGGACCGATGAGCGAGCCGATCTGGGAGCCCGACCCCGCCACCGCGGCTGATACCAACGTGGGCCGATTCATGGCGGACCACGGGTTCGGTTCGTTCGACGATCTCCTGGCCCGGTCCATTGAGGATCCTGCCTGGTTCTGGGGCGAAGCAGCCACGTTCCTGGCCATCCCGTTCTCCACGCCGTACGAACAGGTCCTGGATACCTCCAAGGGCATTGCGTGGGCTACCTGGTTCACCGGTGGCAAGACCAACTTGGCGGCGGCCTGTGTCGATCGCTGGGCCCAGGCCACGCCTGACGCGGAGGCGGTGCGGTGGGAAGGCGAGGACGGCGAGATCCGGGTGCTCTCCTACGCCGAACTGGCTCGCCACGTGGACGGGCTGGCTGTGCTGTTGCGCCAACGGGGGATCGGCGTGGGCGATGCAGTGGGGATCTTCCTGCCCATGCTGGTGGAGACCGTGGTGGCGGCGATGGCGGTGGCCAAGCTCGGCGCGATCTTCCTGCCGGTGTTCTCCGGTTACGGCACCGATGCTATTGCGGTGCGGCTTGAAGACGCGGGAGCCAAGGCCCTGCTGTGTGCGGACGGCTTCTACCGCCGGGGCCAGGTCGTGCCCACGCTGGACACGGCTCTGGCTGCGGTGGTGCGGGTCCCATCGGTCGAGACGATGGTGGTGGTGCCGCGGGTGGCCTGGCGAGAGGACACCGCCTTCGAGGCCGACGAGAGCGGTCCCTGTGCGGTGCTGGCATGGCCGGCGCCCACCGAAGCAGGTGCCGAGTTGTTGCCCACGGTACCGGTCGACAGCGAGCACCCGCTCTTCATCGCCTACACATCGGGCACCACCGGTAAGCCCAAGGGTGCGGTGCATGTCCACGGTGGGTTCACCGTGAAGGTGGCGGAGGAGGTGGCATTCCAGTTCGATTGTCGGCCCGGAGACCGCCTCTTCTGGTTTGCCGATTTTGGCTGGATCATGGGTCCGTGGGAAGTAGTCGGCACGCTGGCGAACGGGGCAACGCTTTGCCTGTT
Organism: Aquihabitans sp.; assembly: GCA_025353965.1. Taxonomy (GTDB): domain Bacteria; phylum Actinomycetota; class Acidimicrobiia; order Acidimicrobiales; family Iamiaceae; genus Aquihabitans. The sequence continues at coordinate 3,332 of JANXNS010000075.1, read as the reverse complement.
TGAGGGGGCCCCTGACTTCCCCGAGCCGGACCGCCTGTGGGAGTTCTCGGCCGCCCACCAGGTCACCATTTTGGGTATCAGCCCCACCTTGGTGCGGGCCATGATGGCCCACGGCGATGAGCAGGTCACTCGTCACGACCTGTCCGCCGTCCGCATGCTCGGCTCCACCGGGGAAACCTGGAACGAAGGGCCTTACCGCTGGTTTGGGGAGGTGGTTGGTGGTGGGCGTTGCCCGGTCATCAACATCAGTGGCGGGACCGAAGTGGGGGCCTGTTTCCTGTCGCCGCATCCGGTGCAATCGCTCACCCCTATGACCCTGGGCGGCCCCGCGCTCGGGATGGCGGTCGACGTGTTCGACGAACACGGCAAGCCGGTACGCGGCGAGGTGGGCGAGCTCGTCTGCACCAAGCCGTGGCCCGGCATGACCCGCGGGCTCTGGCAGGCCCCGGATCGATACCTCGCGACCTACTGGGATCGGTGGCCGGACGTCTGGGTCCACGGGGACTGGGCGCTCATCGAGGACGGCCAGTGGTACCTCCGTGGCCGCAGCGATGACACCATCAAGATCGCTGGAAAACGCCTCGGCCCGGCCGAGGTGGAGTCGGCGCTGGTTGCCCATGGCGCAGTGGTGGAGGCGGCCGCCGTCGGGGTCCCCCACGAGGTCAAGGGCGAGGCGCTGTGGTGTTACGTCGTGCTCGCCCCCACGGTGGAGGCCACCGAGGAGTTACGGGCAGACCTGGTGCAAACCGTGGTGGTGGCGCTGGGGAAATCGTTCAAGCCGAGCTCGGTTCGCTTTGTCGATGCACTGCCCAAGACCCGGTCGGCCAAAGTGGTCCGTCGGGCCATTCGGGCTGCGGCCACCGGGGCCGACCCGGGGGACCTGTCGTCGCTGGAAGATCCGGCCACGCTTGACGCACTACGGAACGCCCGATGAGGGGCAGAGAGCGAGGGTCTGCGGTGGAGCAATCCAGCACACTGTTCGGGCAACGGATCATGCTCCGACCCTTGGTTCTGTCGGACTTTGCCGCCTGGCGAGAAGTGCGACATCGCTGTGGGGACTGGCTCACCCGCTGGGAGCCGGCCCGCTTGGCCCACCAGCCGGATGTGACCCAAGATCGAGATGCCTTCGCGGTGCGCTGCAGCGCACGGCACCGCGAACGGCAACTGGGCACGGGCTTTGGGTTCGGGGTCTTTGCGGAGGGTCACTTCTGCGGCGAGATCAACTTGTCGTCGATCCAGCGCGGCCCCTTCCAGAACGCGTACGTCGGCTACTGGATAGACGAGAAGTGGGCGGGCCAAGGTCTCATGCCGGAGGCTGTTGTGGTGCTGGCCCGGTTCGCCTTCGAGGAGCTCCACCTCCATCGCATCCAGGTCTCGATCATTCCCCGCAACCAAGCCAGCCGCCGCGTCGCCGACAAGCTCGCGTTGCGCCACGAGGGGATCGCCGAGAAGTACCTGGAAATCAACGGCGCCTGGGAAGATCACGTGCGCTATGCCATGACCTCTGAGGAGTGGGATGGGCGGCGCGACGAGCTTGAATCGGCGTGGCTTACTCGTCGTGAGGAATCGCCCGTTGACCCCGATGCGGATCCTGGCTTTCAGCCCGGCCCCGAGTCCGCCTCGGCGCCGGATGGCTATCTTTAACGCTCAGGTTGGTGCGGCGCGCCAGATCGGTAGGTCGACGGTGAAGGCGGCGCCGCCGTCGGCCGGGTTGCTGACCGACGCCGTGCCGCCGTGTTGCTCGGCGATCCCGGCCACGATGGCTAGGCCTAGGCCATTGCCAGCGCCCACACGGGCGGAGTCGGCTTGCCAGAAGCGGTCGAATACGTGCTCGCGTTCTGCGTCGTCAATGCCGGGCCCGTGGTCCCTCACCGTCACCGATGCCCGGGCGCCGTGGACGGTGGTGGCTACCTCGATCGGGGTGCCTTCCGGGGTGTGCTTGAGGGCATTGGTCACCAGATTGGCGATGGCTTGGCGCAGGCCGTCAGCGTCGCCGCTCACGACGGCGGGGGACGGGGCATGAAGGGTGACTTGGCGGTCCGGCGCCGTGGCCACCGCGTCGCTGCAGGCGTCGGCGGCCAAGACGGTGAGGTCCACCGGTTCAGGGTCGAAAGGACGGGTTTCGTCCAGCCGGGCCAGCAGGAGGAGGTCTTCCACCAGTACCTTCATGCGTCCGGCCTCTTGTTCTATACGGCGCATGATGACCGGCAGGTCGACCTGATCATTGGCGGCGCCGAGGCGGAAAAGTTCGGCGAAGCCCTGGATGGAGGTGAGCGGTGTCCGCAGCTCGTGGGAGGCATCGGCCAGGAATTGGCGGAGCCTCAGCTCGGTTGCTTCCCGCTCGCGAAACGATCCCTCGATTCCGTCCAGCATCGTGTTGAGGGCCAGGCCGAGCTGGCCTACTTCGGTCCGTCCGTCGGCGGGCTCGACCCGCTCGGACAGGTCCCCGGCGCTGATCGTGGACGCCGACGATGCCATCTGCTCGAGCGGGCGCAGCCCTCGCCGAAGTACCAGCCAGGCCCCCGCGCCAAGCACCGTCAACAGCACGGCGGCGCCGCCGACCTCGATCTGCAGGAAGCGAGTCATCTGGGCGTTGAGCTCGGTAGTGGGGGCGGCCACCACGATCACCGCGCCCTCGAGGGTGGCAGAAGAAGTGATGGCCCTTAGGAAGTTTCGACCGCCGGCGACGGCGCTCAGCGGCTCTGCCACTACTCGCCATTCACCCGAACCGCTGACTGACGCGGTCGTAAAGTACTGCAAATTAGTGATGTCAGTGAGGTCGTCGGGCAGGTTGGGGCGGGCATCGGTGACGCCCGGGTCGACCGAGCTCACGACCTTGCCATTGGCGTTGATGAGGGCCGCATAGTTGTCGAACCCAAACCCGCCTTGGTTCTGGCGCGAGTCGTTGGTTTGGCGGGGTGGGTCGTCGTTGGATGGTGCGCCAGGGAAGCCTGGCCCGTTGATGAAACCCGCCGCCTCGGACACCATCCGGCTGCTCAGGGGGGTGATCGCGGAGCGAAGTTGGTCGTCGAGTCGAGTCTCCAACGAGCGTTGGTAGAGCGAATAGGTGGTCACCCCGAAGATGCCCAACCCCACCGTGGTGAGGACGACGAGGGCGATCACGAGCCGGGTGCGAAGGGTCATTGGTTGTACCTGGGGACGGTGGTGGGCGACGCTGATCTTGCCTCAACTCAGCGGCCGAGGCGCAGACCTCGCCGTCGTGGGTCGAGCATCGGGCTTTGACCTCAACGGGAGCTGTGGCCTGCCTTGGAGTTCCCTGGGAGTCCGGCCGAAAGGCTTCCCGTTGAGCCGGCGGACCCGTACCGTGTCCG
>JANXNS010000053.1 GCA_025353965.1 Aquihabitans sp. | reverse complement strand
TGATACTCCTATGTCAATACGGCGAGGTCGTTGACGATGATCGGGTGGAGGCGTCGGGCGAGGTAGCGCTTAAGGCAGCGGACGATTTCTCGGTGTGAGAGGCCTTCGGCTTTGCGTCGATCGGCGTAGGCGCGGGTTTCGGGGTCGTGGGCGAGGCGGACGCGTGCAATGGTCCATAGGGCGTTGTTGGCTTGGCGGTCACCGGACCGGTTGAGCCGGTGACGGGTGGTCTTGCCTGATGACGCGACGACTGGGTTGACGCCGCAGAGGGCAGCGAAGCTGGCCTCGGTTCGGATCCGCTGGGGGTTGTCGCCAGCGGCGATGAGGAGCTTGGCGGCGACGTCGCGTGACACGCCGAGCTCGGCGAGCAAGTTCGGGGCCGCGACGGCGATCATTTCGTCGAGGGCCTTGTTGTGCGTGTTGATCTCGTCGGTGAGATCCAACCAACGTCGGGCGAGGGCCCGGATCGCTGGCGGGTCACGGTGGCGGGGTCGTGACCGGGTCCGGGTCGCCACGCGGCGGCGCGCCGTGCCCGCTTCAGTGGGGTTAGGCCCCGGAGTTCGTGGCGGGTGGCGTCCGGTGCGGTGACGACCAGGTTGGTCATCTGGTTGGCGGCCTGGGTACGGGCTTTGATCGCAGAACGTTTCACCACATGCAGGGTGCGGATCGACTCGACGATCCCGTCCCGGGACTTCGGCAGGCCGGTGGCCTGGCCTGACAGCACCGCACGGGCGGCGCCCTCAGCATCGGCCGGGTCAGACTTGCCGTAGCGGCGCCGGTGCTGGCGGTTCGGTCGGCTGACTTCGATCACCGCCACGTCTGCGTCGGTGAGGAACCGGGTGAGCCCGGCCCCGTAGGAACCGGTGCCTTCCACACCGGCCGCGTGGATTGTTCCGTGGGTGTTCGCCCACTCGAGCAACTGGCGGTAGCCGGCGGGCGTGGCGGGGATCTCGAGTTCGTCGAGGCGGCGGCCCTGGAGGTCGATCACGACCGCGGTATGGGTATCGGTGTGGGTGTCGACACCCACGATGACATCGACGGTTTGGTCTGGCATGGTGGTGGTGCTCCTGATCTTTGAGGGTTGGAAGCACCCACCGGCCGGGACGGCGGACAGGACAGTTAGGGCGTCGAGCGAGACTCCTATGAGGTCACTCCGCCCGACCGGTCGGTGCGCGTCCAGCCCCGCAGCCCGGTCGACAGATCAGTGCGAAGGCACCCGAAGGGCCCAGTTGCATTGCGGGTCAGACCGAGACGACGCTGGACTCAACCAGCATGACCAACGGGGCTGGACACGCCCACCATGACCTAACTGTTG
>JANXNS010000264.1 GCA_025353965.1 Aquihabitans sp. | reverse complement strand
TCGACTTCGTGCTCGACCTGCAGACCCCTCGGGGCGAGATCCTGTGGGCACGCCACGCCGACGGCACCCCGTGGCCCTTCGCGTTGCTCACCGGTTCGTCCAGTATTTGCCACAGCCTTCGCTGTGCCATTGCCCTCGCCGAGTTGCTGGGTCACGAGCGGCCGGACTGGGAACTTTCCGCTGCGCTTCTGGCCAATGTGATCCGTCACCAAGAGGCCGACGCGTTCGCCCCCAAGCATCGCTGGGCCATGGACTGGTACTACCCAGTCCTCGGCGGCGTTGTGCTGGGAGAGGTGGGTCGGGCCCGTCTGGCGGACCGCTTCGATACGTTCATCGACGAGGGCCGGGGCGTGCGCTGCGTCAAGGACCGTCCGTGGATCACCGTGGCCGAAACCTGCGAGTGCATGCTCGCTCACCTCGCCGTAGGCGAGCGCGAAACCGCAGAGAAGCTCTTCAGCTGGGTCCAGCAGTACCGGGTGGATTCCGGCCGATACTGGACCGGCACGGTCTATCCGGACCTCACCCGGTTCCCGGCCGACGAGCAGAGCACCTACACCGCGGCCGCAGTGGTGTTGGCTGCCGATGCACTCGAAGGTCGAGGCCCGGCGTCGGCGCTGTTCGTGGACCACGACGCCGTGCTTCCTGCCCTGATCGACATCGCGGACGACAACCCAGCCATGCGGGACTGACTTACGGCGTCAAGCCCGGCGGGCAGTTCAGGTGGTGCGGGTCAACACGCGGAGCGAGCCAACGGCTCGTCGATCAGCAAACCCGTCTTCCAGCGCTCGCAGGTAGATCTCGTAGGGCGGGCGGCCCCCGTCGGCCGGGTTCGGGAACACGTCATGGATGCACAGCGTGCCGCCCGCCGCGACATGGGGCGCCCACTGCTCATAATCGCGGTGGGCCGGCTCACTCCCGTGGCCCCCATCGATGAACAGAAGGGCTAGCGGCATTGTCCAGAAGCGGCCCACCGTGGGGGAATCTCCCACCACGGCCACGACGGAGGCTTCGAGGCCAGCGTCAAACAGGGTGCGTCGGAACCGGGGCAGCGTGTCCATCCGGCCGATCTCGGGGTCGACCAGATCAGCCTCGTGGTGGTCCCAGCCAGCCTGGTTCTCTTCGGAGCCGCGGTGGTGATCCAGGGCGAAAAGCACGGTGCCAGAGGCCTGGGCGGCGGCGCCCAGCCAGACCGACGACTTCCCGCAGTACGAGCCGATTTCCAGAAACGGGCTGCCGGGCACGGCGACCCCGGCCTCCATGGCAGCGTCCCATAGCCCGTTGCCTTCGTCGGTGGGCATGAATCCTCGCGCTGCGATGGCGGCAGCCAGAAGAGCAGACGAGAGGGCGGGGGCGGGGGACATGACCACTACTCCCCAGCGACGGGCGAGGGGTCGAGCGCGGCCTCTTCGATTTCGATGTCCTCGTCGTAGGGCGTGTGGTGATCTCCGCCGAACATGATCTTGTCGAGGAAGAGGTACTTCAACACCCAGAGGATGCCGAAGCCCGCGATGTTGGCCGCCTGTATCGCGTATTTGTTGCCGTCCTTCAAAGACTCCACATCGGGGTTCTTGGTGGCATTGG
>JANXNS010000218.1 GCA_025353965.1 Aquihabitans sp. | reverse complement strand
CCGGCGGCCCATCAACGGCCACAGGACCCGCACCGCAGCCGCCGCCACCAACGCGGGCACGATCCCGTCGTTGATGACGTTCAGGCCGATGGCCGTCACGCCACCGTCGGCAAAGACGAGCGCCTGAAGCACCACCACCGTGGCCACGCAGACGATGGCAATTGCCGGACCCACCAGCACGGTGGCCAACCCGGTCCCGATCAAATGGGCGCTGGTGCCGAAGCCAACGGGCACAACCAATAGCTGTCCGACCAACAGGTACGCCGCCACCACCGCCGGCAGCGTTGTGACCTTCTCCTGCAACACAATCGCCGCCTTGCGCGCCGCAAAAGCCACGCCGGTAGCGGCTACGACAGCCCCGGCTAGAGACACGGGCAGGCTCACGTAACCATCAGGGATGTGCATGGTCACCTCCCGGTTGGTACGGACCCACAACCATCGCCGCCGGGGCCGGCAGACGCACGGCGCCTAGCCCCGCCAGCCCGGTGGCGATCACCGTCTCGTCGGCCCGGCCGGCACCGTGAACCACCGCAGATGGCGTCTCCGGGGCTCGGCCACCAGCCATCAGGCCGTCGGCGATGGTGCCCTGGTGGCTGCGTCCTGTCAGCACGACAACGGCGCCGTGTGCGGTGCTGAGAGTGGGGATCAACGACCACGCGACGGAGGGGCCGATCGGATCGTGATTTCCCGAAACGACGGTAACCGAAGCCCCACGGTCAAGCCCGCTCGCCGCCCCGGCAGCGGTGGCTGCGGTCACTCCCGGGATGACCTCGACGGCGATACCGCGGGCGGCCAGCCCCAAGGCCTCCTCCGCGCCGCGGCTGCACACGAAGGAGTCCCCTCCTTTGAGCCGCACGACCTTGAGCCCCGCGCTGGCCCGGTCGGCCAGGAGGCCGACGATGGCGTCGGTGGCCCACGCCCGATGCCCGCGATGGCGGCCCACGTGAACCCGCTCCGCCCCGGCTGGCGCCAGCCCGACCACGTGGTCCAACGACGGGCGGTCCACGACCACCACATCGGCCTCGGCCAACACGCGCACCGCCCGGCGAGTGAGCGAACCGACCTCACCGAGGCCGGCCCCAACCAGGTGAACGACCGGCGTCGACCTGGTAGTCACACGATCACCGAGGGGTCCTGCGCCAGACGCCACAAAGCGTTGAGCGCCGCCGCGGCCGTGGCGCTACCGCCCCGTTCGCCCACGTTCGAAATGGCTGGAAGGCCGCTGGCCCGTAACGCCGCCTTGGACTCCGCGGCGCCAACGAACCCCACCGGCAGCCCGATAATGGCCGCCGGGCGGAAGGCCCCTCGCGCCGCCAACGCAATGGCCTCGTAAAGCGCGGTCGGGGCGTTGCCCACCACCACGACAGCACCGGTAGGCCAGCGGTCGGCGGCCTCGCGCATGGCCGCCGCAGAAATGGTGAGGTCCGGCTCGCCTGCGGCACGGTCACGCGCGGCGCGACCCCGGCCTTCGTCGAGGAGGCTCACCGTGCCGGCCCGCTTGGAGGCCACCGCCACCATTTCCACGTCCGATACCACCGGGGCGCCCGTCCGGAGCGCCCGAACAATAGCGGCGCAGGTCTCCTCGGTAAGGACGAGCGACTCGGCGAAGCCCACATCCGCACTGGCATGAACCACGCGTGAAACCACCGCCCGCGACAGCTTCGGCCAGCGGGTGAGGTCTAAGCGGGATGCCAAGATGCGGTAACTCTCGGCCTCAATGGGGTGCACGGCAGTGCCGTCGACGGCCGATACCGACGAGAGGTTCCGATGGGTCATGGGTGGGCCTCCGGCGTTGGTGGGTGATGACGGGAGGTCACCAGGCGGCCAGCACTATCGACTGTGGTGTCGGCCGTGCCGACCAGCACGACTGAGCGCATCCCGGCCGCGGCGGGGTCGAGGGTGGCGAGCGTCGCCGTGTCCACCCGCTGCGCATCGTCACCGGCCGCGGTCACCACGGCCACCGCCGTCTCACCGGCCAGCACCTCAGCCAACACGGCCAAGGCTCGGGCCAGGTGATCCGGGCGGCCCTTCGATCGCGGGTTATAGAGGGCAAGGGCTAGCCCGCTCCCGGCCGCAGCACGGAGTTGGGCCTCGATGGTGGACCACGGCGTGAGGATGTCCGACAACGTGATCGCGGCATGAGCGCCGGCGAGCGGTGCGCCCGCGGCTGCGGCTCCTGCATGAGCGGCAGTTACCCCCGGCACCACCGCGACGACCAACGGTTCACCGTCGTTACCGACCAGCCCGAAGGTGGCCTCCAACACGGTCGACGCCATGCCAAAGACGCCAGGATCCCCCGACGACACCACCACCACCTGCCACCCGGCCGCCGCCAACGCCGCCGCCGCCTCAGCCCGGTCGGACTCGGCACCCATGGTCGAACGAACCAGGCGTTGATCGGGTCGAACCAGGTCCGAAACCGCGTCTACGTACGGCCCATACCCAACGATTACCTCGGCCGACCGCACCGCAATGAACGCGGCGGGCGTCCGGTGCTGCGCCGAGCCGGGGCCAAGGCCAACGATCGTGAGACGACCAACCGCCGCCCCTCGCGACCCGATGGCAAGGGCGGCTGTCGCCGTTAGGCCCTTCTGCTTGGTGACCACCAGGCGGGCGCTGGGGCCGGCGGCCAGCAACGCCGCCGCCTCGGCCACGCTCGGGGTCCCGATGGCGTCGGCCACCGCCGAGCTCGGCGTCGGCACCTCCACCTCGGACAACAGGCTTACCGGGAAGGCCGCAACGTTGTGCGGGGTGTTGATGTGTCGGGTCAGAGCTGTCACCGCTGGATGATCCCGGCGGAGGTCGACCGTGGCCACCACGTGCACGGGACCGGTTCCGTCAGGCGCTTCGGCCAGTGCCTGCGCCACTACCTCGGCCACTTCGTCGGCCGTTGCCCGCAAGGAGCACCCGACCCCGAGAGCCACAACTGGCACCAGCGCGGTCGGGTCGCTCGCGGGCTTGTCCCCCCAGGCCACGAAGACTGGGTTTTCCGCAGCAAAGCGGACACCGCCATCGGGCAACGAGTCGGCCCGCTGGACCGAAACCTGCACGAGGAAGCCAAGTCGTCGGTGCGCCTCGGCGGCGCGGTCAATGGCCGCAAACGTGGCCACCAACCGGCCGCCGGGTCGCAACCGGGCCCACGCTGCATCCAGCACGTCCAGCCCGCCGCCACCGACGAATACCCGGTCTGGATCCGGCAGGTCGATGAGCACGCCAACGGCCCCGCCCCCGACCACTTCCACCGGTGCACCGAAGGCGGCGGCATTGGCGACCGCCCGTTCCGCGTCGGCCCGGTTGCGTTCCACCGCAAAAACCCGGAGGTCAGGTGAGGCCAACGCCGCTTCGATAGCAACACTGCCACTGCCCGCCCCGAGATCCCAGAGGACGCCAGTGAGCGGAAGGTCCAGCTTGCCGAGCACCACCGAGCGGACCTCAGGCTTGGTGATCATCCCCGCCCGATGAGCGAACTCAGTCACCGGCCGACCACCAGGCCGAATCGATGCAGACCCCGGCGACACCGGCTCCGCGACGACCAGAACAGACCTGTGCGGAAATGAGCCTGCGGCAATCGAGCGCAGATTCCCCACCGTCACCGCCTCGCCCGGCTCCGCCAGGTGCGCGGCCACCACCGCAACACGGTGAGTCGCTCCGGCGGCCAGCAACGCGGCGGCTACCAACTCAGGCGGGGCCTCTGGACCACACAACACGGCCCCAACGGAGGCCCCGGCCACCGCAGCAAGTACATCGGCTTGCACGCCGGTGTGACATGAACGGACCACCGCGCCATCCCACGACACCCCTGCTCGGGCGAAAGCCAACGCCACCGACGAAGGCGCCGGGTACACCACGACCGGCCGGCCGGCCGAGCGGGAGCGAACGGCCCGAGCGATGCCGAAAAAGCCGGGGTCGCCGGAGGCCAACACGCAGACAGGGCCTTCATGGCCGGCCAGGTCATCGAGCGCACTGAGGCCGCTTTCGACCATGGCCGTCGCCGCATCAGACCGCCGCAGATCGACCGTCGTCGCCAGCTGGTCTTTACTGCCGACGACCAACGTGGCGGCGCGGATGGCAGCCTCGGCGCTGGCGTCCACCGGCCGACCACCAAGCAAGCCGACCACCGCGATCGGCTCTGGCGACACCGCGGCTCGTGCCGGCTCAGTCGGTTGCACGGTCGTCATCGGGTGGCCGCCGATACAGATCGGGACAAACGAGTATCGAGTGCGGCCACGACGCCCACGACCACAACACCCGGCCCCGCTGGGCACCGGGTGGCGAGGGTGGCCAGGGTCGCTCGGACGGGTTCGGCTCGGTCCGCATTGGTGCCGGAAGGAAGCGCCGCCGCTGGTCGGTCGCCGTCGACCCCATCGAACGTCGCTCGAGCGGCCAACCGGGCGGCGGTGCGTCTCAGGTCGGTCGTTCGCACGACCAGCGTGTGCCCCGCGTCGACCGGAACCCCAACCCCTACATCGGGCGGGGTGTCATCGGGGACAAGGCGGTCGACGGCGAAGGTGGTGGTTACCGCGTGCGTGCGGACTTGGACAGGGATGCCAGCCGTGGCGGCGATGGCCAATTCTTCGACTACCCCCGCCACCCACACCGACCCGACGCCAGCAGCGTGGAGCGCGGCGCGTTCCGCGTCGCCCGCAGGGTGAAACCAGGGGTCACCGCGGTAGAGGCGGACCACCGAGGGGCCGCGCCGAGCCGAGGCGAGCAGGTCGGCAACGGCCGGCTGGTCGTCGTCGACCAACACCGCCACGGCGACGGCCCTGCCCAGAAGCGCGCTCTCAGCCCCTAGGTCGGCCAGCATCGGTGCGAGCGAACGGTCGGCCACGATCTCTCTGGCGGCAGCCAAGGCCGCCTCGGCGGCGAGCGTCAAGAGGTCGAGCTCACCCGGGCCGCCACCGACCAACGAAACGGACGCGGGGTCAGCGTTCACGAAGAACCTCACGGGTACCACCCCGGCGCCGGTCGGCGGGAACGGGTCGTCCCTCCGTGCTGCCGTCGACCGAGCGGCGGCGGTGGCCGTGGGCGTAGCACGGGTCGTAGAGCAATGATCGGGTGCCTCCCGAGGCCAGGGCCGGGCCGACGAGAACGAGCACCGTGGTGCGGGCACCGGTGGAACGAATGGCGTCGGGCAGACCGGCCACGGTGGTGGACACCACTTGTTCATCGGGCCATGACGCCCGCACCACAACGACCGCAGGAGTGTCGGGTTGGTAGCCGGACCCGCCCGCCAGCAGCTGGTCTCGCAGCGCCTCGGGCCGGGCGCCGGAGAGGTAGACGGCCATGGTGGTGCCGTGGACAGCGAACCCGGCCACCGTCTCGCCGTCGGGCATCGACGCCTTGGTGCGGCCCGCCAGACGGGTAGCAACAATCGACTGAGCGACCTTGGGTACCGTCAGCTCCCGACCGATGGCCGCCGATGCCGCCGCCAGCGACCCCACACCGGGGACCAGTTCGTAGGCCCGGCCATTGGCCTCACACCAGTCGATTTGCTCCTGCACCGCGGAGTAGATCGACAGGTCGCCGGAGTGAAGGCGAACGATGCGGGCATCGGGATGGACGCAGTAGAGCGCGAAAACGTCTTCGAGCGTGAGGCCCGCAGAATCGTGGATCACCGCCGAGGGCCCGGCGTGTTCAAGCAGCTCGACAGGCACGAGCGACGAGGCCCACACCACCACATCCGCTTGCGCCAGACGCGCCGCCCCGCGCAGCGTGAGCAGGTCTGCCGCGCCAGGACCGGCGCCCACGAACGAGATCACAATGGGTCCGCCGTCGAAGCGGCCGGGCGCCGGGGCGGGACGATCACCGTGGAGAGATAGGTGACGGGACGGCCATCGGTGATCACGTCGGCCAAGGGGCACAAACGTTCGCCAGAGAGGCCGAGCAACTCGCCCAGCACGGCCCCATCGAGGCGGCCCGCTGCGGCGGCCGCTACCGCCAGCTCTGCCACCCGCCGCCCGCCCTTGTAAACGACCACTGCGGTCTGTGGGTCTGCCAACGCCGCTGCCGTGATGGCGCCGATTTCACGATGCGCTGGAATCAACACCAGCCGTTCGTCGCCGTCGACCACGACGGTGCCGGACCGAGCGGCGAGTTCCTGGAAGGCCATGATCCCGGGAACCGTGGCCACGGCCACGGCCGGACGCTGCGCAGCCACCCCCTCGGCCACCGAAGAAAATGTGCTGTACACGTTGGGGTCGCCGAGAGTCACGAAGGCCACCCGCTCGCCGTTGTCCAAGTGGGCGATCACGCAAGAAACAACCGCAGCCAACGCCGCGTTGCGGGCATCGGTATCGACCTCCATCACGAAGACCACCCGCTCGCATGTTGCTTCGGGGGCGACCTCGCGCACAACTGCTTCCGCCCGGCCAACCGATGCCAAAGACGTGGCGGGCGCAATCACCACCTGGGCGCTTTCGAGCACCCACACGGCCCGCAGGGTGACCAATGAGGGGTCTCCCGGGCCGATCCCGACCCCGATCAGCGCCGGGCCTTGCTCGGGCCATACCAGGTCGAAGCTGGTCATCGTCTGGCCTCCGAGCCAACGCCGCGCAGCACCGATTCCAGCTGATCCGCAGTGACCGTTCCCAGCGGAACGTGGGCGGCGCCGAGGGTGCCGGCCAACCGCTTGGCCAGCCCCATTCGACGACCAGCAGGGTCCTCGACGTCGACCACCACGAAGGGGAAGCTGCCCGCGATCGACGCGGCCACGGCCATGGCGTCGTCCACTGCCCCCGCCGGGTCAATGCCCCGGTCCGCCACGGTGGCCCGCCCGTCAGTGACGACCACGATGACCGGTTGGAGGTCCTCTGCGCTATGGCGTCGGGCCAGGTCTGCCGCGGAACGAAGGCCGGCGGCGAGCGGCGTTGTACCCCCGGTGGCCAGGCCATCGAGACGTCGTCGGGCCAGCTCAACGCTGGCCGTGGGCTCCAGCACCACCTGCGCGGCATCATCGCGAAAGGTCACCAGCGCCACCCGGTCGCGGCGCTGATAGGCGTCGATCAGCAAGGCCAAGAGCGCTCCCTTCACCGCCGCCAGGCGGTCGGCGGCCACCCCCATCGAACCGGAAGCATCCACTACTAACACCACAAGGTGGCCAGATCGGGCCGTGCGGACCGGCTCCCGCAAGTCCGGCCCGGTCATGCCCGGGCCGGTCGACGGATCGACCGCGTGACGGGTTGCGGCCGCCTGTGCGCTCGGGATGACGGCGAGCATGCCTGCGCCTGCGCCGTCTGAAACGGGCCGGTGGCCAATGGTGCGACCGCGAGGGCGCGGCGCCGGCCGGGTCGACCGGTGGGCGGGCTGGGGCCGAGCGGCCATCGTGGCCACCGCGCCGATCACCGCCTGGCCACTGGTCCGGCCCGCTTCCATGGCTGGGGGTACGGGCTCGGCCTCGGGGGGTAAGGGCGCCGCCGCCAGGGACACCCCCTGAGGGTCCGAACCCGGGCTGGCGCTGTCGCTGGGCGCCGTACCGGGCGGAGACGCCAGTTGCGGTCCCGGCTCGCCGCCCTGCCCCTGGCCCGACGGGACTTCCAGGCCATCGAGGCCTTCGTCGAGCGACCGCTCAAGGTCGTCGGTGCCCGTGGTGGACCCGTCGAGCGGGTTGCGGCGACCACGGTGGGCCAACACGAGGTGAGCCACGGCGCGGACGTCCTCCGGGGCGGCCTCGGTGCGACCGTGCCACCCGGCGTGGGCGGCCGCGGCCCGGGCCAGGGTGAGGTCCGCCCGCAGCCCCTCGGCTCCAGCCGCGGCACAGACCGTGCTGGCCGCCACCAACAGTTCGTCGCTGAGCGTGGCCGACCGGGCGGTAGCGAGGCGGGCGGCGAGAGCGGCCGTGTCGTCGGCCCAGCGGTCAGTGAAACCTTCGGGATCGTCGTCGAAGGCGATCCGGCGGCGGACCACCTCTGCCCGCGAGGCGGGGTCGAGCGGGGCTCGAACGTCGACGGCGAGACCAAATCGGTCCAGAAGTTGCGGACGTAGGTCACCCTCCTCCGGATTCATGGAGCCGACGAGCACGAACCGGGCGTCGTGGCTGTGGGACACGCCATCACGCTCCACCCGGTTGCGGCCGGAAGCGGCCGCATCAAGCAGCAGGTCCACCAGGTGATCGGCGAGGAGGTTGACCTCGTCCACATAGAGCAGCCCGTCGTGGGCGTTGGCCAGGACACCGGGCGAGAACCGCACGCCGTCACCACCGAGCGCCGCGGCTAGGTCCAGCGACCCGGCAACCCGTTCCTCGGTTGCCCCGAGCGGAAGCTCGGTCAGACCGCCGCCGCTGGGCAGCAGCGCGGCCAGTGATCGGACCAGGGTGCTCTTGGCCGAGCCCTTGTCGCCTCGGAGCAGTACCCCTCCGAGCTTGGGATCAATGATCGAGAGCAGGAGGGCGAGCTTGGCCTCCTCGGTCCCGACGACCGCGGCAAACGGGAACACGGGCCGCTCGGGCGCGGGGGCAGATTCCGCTGGTGGCGATGCAGACGCAGGGGTGGCAGGGCGATCAGATCGCACCGGATGTGCTCCAGGACCTCGTGGACTCGTTGCGCAGCCGGTCTCCTGGCTCCCGGATCAACGCTCGCCCCGCCTTCCCAGGCCGGAGCCCAGTGGCAAAAGAAGGGTTTGCTCCCCGGTCACAGTGGCGAGGGCCGCGCCGGAACTTCACCGGCTTCCCGAGCACTGCGCTGTACCTGTGAGGGTACTCCCCTCCTCCCAAACCGCCCAACGCCGCCGCCAGTCAGCGGGTTTCGTCGAACGCCTCGGCGGAGAGCATGGCCCGTTCGATGGTCTGGCGGGCTTGGACCGATGGGTCTTCCCAGAGGCCCCGATCGATCGCTTCGTGGAGCTGCTCGGCCATGGATCGCAGCGCCCACGGGTTGGACTCGGCGTAGAAGTCGAGCATCTCGGGATCATCGAGGTAGGCCTTCGTGACCCGCTCGTACATCCAGTCGGCCACCACGCCGGTGGTGGCGTCATACCCGAAGAGGTGATGCACCGTAGCCGCCACCTCAGACGCCCCCTTGTACCCGTGGCGGCGCATGGCGGCCAGCCATTTTGGGTTCAGAACGCGGGTGCGGACCACCCGGGCGGCCTCTTCGGCCAGGGACCGAAGCTGCGGGCGGGACGGATCCGACGAGTCCCCGAACCAGGCCAGCGGGGTATGGCCGTCCGGATTGGCGGCGCCGACTGCGGCCACCAGGCCGCCGTGCTCTTCGTAGTAGTCGGACCCGTCGAAGAGATCGTGTTCGCGGTTGTCCTGGTTTTTGACGGCCACCTCAATGGCGGCGAACCGGCGGCGCACCGCTTCGGGGGCGGGCTCGCCATGCACGTCTCGGCCGTAGGCCCAGCCGCTCCACTGGAGGTAGAGCTGACCGAGGTCGGCGCGATCGCGCCAACCACCGGTGAGGATCGCCTGCTGCACCCCGGACCCGTAGGTGCCGGGGGCCGGGCCAAAAATTCTTGGGTCAGCGATTCCCGCGGCCCGGATGGGATTCTGCTCCGCAGGCTCGTCCAGTGCGCCGACGAGGCGCACCGCGTCGTCGAGCAGCGAAACAACATCGGGGAACGCGTCACGAAAGAAGCCGGAAATTCGCAACGTCACATCCACCCGAGGCCGCCTCAGTTCCGCCATTGGGATGACGTCGACGCCCTCCACGCGACCCGAGCGATCGTGCCAGCGCGGTCGCACGCCCAGCAGCGCCAGCGCCTCGGCCACGTCGTCACCCTGGGTCCGCATGTTGGCGGTGCCCCAGATGACGAGGCCGACAGTGCGCGGCGGGGTACCTGTCTCGGCTACGTGCCGCTCGATAAGACGTTCGGCCAGGGCGACGCCGACGTCCCATGCCAGCGGCGACGGGATGGCTCGCGGGTCCACCGAGTACAGGTTGCGGCCAGTGGGCAGCACATGGGCACCGCCGCGCGTGGGGGCACCGCTCGGCCCGGCAGGCACGTGTCCGCCACGGAGGCCGAGGAGCAGGTTGGCCATTTCGTCCGGCGTGCGGGCCAGGGCGGGCACCAGAGTCGACGCAACCCAGCGCAGCGTGGGCTCGCTGCCCGCGGCCTCGACCGACCAGTTGGCCGCGGCCAACCCCTCAATCAGGGTTCGACATTCCGCCTCTACCCCGTCGAGCGCGTGGGTGCCAGCGGTGGCTACGTCGACGCCATGGCGAGCGGCGACCGTGGCCCGCAGCGCCGGCACCGCGCCCTGCGACTGACGCGTGATGGCCAACACGGTGTCCACCAAGAGGCCGCCCAACGGTGGTTCGCCGAAGACATGGAGCCCGCCGCGAATCTGGGCGTCCTTGAGGGCACAGAGGTACCCGTCGACGTGGCCGATCATGGCGCCGAAATCGTTGGGATCAGGCATCTCTGCCATCCCCAAATCCTTGGCCAGGTCGGAGGTCACCAGGAGATCCCACACCTCGCCCTGAATGGCCGGGAGCTTGCCAGGGTCGAGCGCTTCGATCTGGGCGTACGCGTCCAGCAACGTTTCCAACCGGGCGGTGTCGTCATAGGTTTCGGCGCGGGTCATGGGCGGTGGAAGGTGGTCAATGATCACTGCGTGGGCGCGGCGCTTGGCCTGCGTTGCTTCGCCCGGGTCATTCACCACAAACGGGTACAGGAACGGCAGATCGCCAAGGGACGCGTCGGGCACGCAGGAACCCGACGGCCCGGTGGCCTTACCCGGCATCCATTCCAGCGTTCCGTGCTTGCCCAGGTGCACCACGGCGT